>JACDEP010000095.1 GCA_013816325.1 Methylotenera sp. | reverse complement strand
CGCTTGCTGGGCAAGGTTCCCGATAGCATTCTCTGGCTGTTAGATTGCAATAAATGGGCGAAACAAAACCTGCTTGCACAAGCCACAAAACTTGGAATCAATCCCGATAGAATCATATTCGCACCACGCGTAGCGATTGCCGACCATCTTGCCCGCCATGCACATGCGGACTTGTTCCTAGACACATTGCCATACAACGCGCACACAACCTGCAGCGATGCATTATGGATGGGTTTGCCGGTATTAACTTGTGCTGGGGATACTTTTGCCTCCAGAGTCGCCGGGAGCCTGCTTATGGCTGCTGATTTACCTGAATTAATCACCGACAATCTCAAAAACTATGAAGCAAAGGCATTTCAGCTAGCAAACAATCCTGCTGAATTGCAAAGTATCAAAGAAAAATTGAACATGAATAAAAGCTGCTCGAGGCTGTTTGATACTGCACGCTTTGCGAAATCCCTTGAAGAGTCTTACCAAGTCATGTGGAAACAAAAAATTATGCTAAAGTCTTAAAAATTTGGTTTAACCCAGACCTCAACATAATAAATACCAAAGCATTAGGACTTCACTCATGGCCGCTATCGACATCACCCCTATCTTAAAATTCATGCTGGATAAAGGTGGTTCCGACCTATTTTTTAGTACAGGTGCGGCGATTCATATTGAAGTTGAAGGTGATACGCTACCGATTAACTCACAGGTGATGGCACCCGGCGTCATTAAGGAGATCGCTTACTCCATTATGAGCCCGGAACAGATCAAAGAGTTTGAATCTACCTTGGAATGTAACTTTGCGATTGGCAAAAAAGATATCGGCCGCTTCCGTATCAATGTATTCAAACAGCGTGGTGAAGTCGGCATGGTCATCCGCCACATAAAAACTCACATTCCTTCGATAGAGGCTTTAGGCCTGCCGCCTATTCTCAAAGACCTGATTAACCGTAAACGCGGCTTAATCCTCATGGTCGGCGCTACCGGTTCCGGAAAATCTACCTCGCTAGCTGCGATGATAGACCATAGGAACGAAACGACCACCGGCCATATCCTGACGCTGGAAGACCCGATTGAATTCGTGCATCCGCATAAAAAATCTATAGTTGATCAACGCGAAGTAGGTATCGATACGCTTTCTTTTGAAAATGGCCTTAAAAATGCCATGCGCCAAGCGCCAGATGTGATTTTGATTGGTGAAGTACGCGATATGGAAGGTATGAAAAACGCCTTGGCTTACGCCGAAACCGGCCATCTATGCTTAGCTACCCTGCACGCCAATAACGCCAATCAAGCGCTGGAGCGCGTCATTTCATTCTTCCCGGAAGAAGCAAAAGCCGGTTTATTACTTGGTATGTCCATGAACCTGGTGGCGATTGTTTCGCAACGTCTGATCTCCGGCAAACAAAGTAAGCGCGTTGCGGCGATTGAGGTGATGATCAATACGCCTTATATGTCGGAGCTAATTGAGAAACAAAAGATGAGCGACATGAAAGAAATCATGGCCGATAACAACGACATTGGCATGATGACTTTTGACCAGTCCTTATTCAAATTATTCGCCAACGGCAAAATTGATGAAGAAAATGCCCTAGCTAATGCCGATTCTCGCAATGACTTATCACTTAAAATCCGCTTCGCAGCAGAAAGCAGCAGGAGTTCAAGCTTTAGCTAGTCTATTAATTCAAAAGTGCTAATGCGTATTGCTATTCAATCCAGCAAATATCGCAGCAGAGATAATTAATACACCGCCCAGCCATTCATTCCAAGCCATCACTTCATGCGCTAAGAAGTAAGAAGCGATGGCAGCCACAACCAACTCAAACAAAAATAGCACGGAAGCGCGCGTGGCCGTAATTTTGGTCACGCCATATTGCACAAAGCCGGTCGCTGCTATGAGCAGCAAGGCAATAATTGTCAGGATTAGCCAATGAGTCAGCGTAAAGGCATGCGGAGTGGGGAGTTTTTCATTGGTAAATAATATAAATAATAGCGACACTAGTATCACCCCCACCCACACCGCAAATGACTTAGCGCGGATGGTCAAATGACTGGATTTGCGAGTAATGACATTGGTGAGTGAAAAGCCAATACCCGCGGACAAGGCAAACCAGTCAGAATCGCTACTAGGTAATGGGAATGTAATCACCGGGTTGGAAAAATCATAGAGCATGATAAACGCACCTATTAAAGATATCGCTATTGCTATATATCCCGTCAATTGAGTTTTCTCTTTCAGCCAGAAGTGCGCCAGAATTAATGTCCACAATGGAGAGAGATAGAACAGCAGCATGACCCGCATCACTTCACCATCAATGACGGCTAGCACATAGCTTAAATTCGTCCAGCCGGCAATCAAGCTCAGCCAGAGGATACTGAAGGGTAATTTGAATATGTCGCGCCAGTATTTGGCAAAATAACCGCCAGCAATCAGCGTGGCAATGCAGTAGGTATAAAAACTTGATGCAACACCGGAAATACCGGCTTCAGCCATGATACGGTACGGGTACCAGATGATACCCCAGCACAGCGCACCAAATAGCAGGCCAAAAATGGCAAAGTAATTTTTACTATTATTCTCTTCGATACTGCTCACTGTGATCCTTGCTTACCTATATCATTGCTTACTTTAATTCTTGCTCTATTGAATGCAGGCTATCTATAATTCAGCCTATGAATCCAAACCTAAACCTACTCCAGCCCTATCCTTTTCAACGTTTACGCGATCTATTCAAGGGCACCACACCAAATCCCGCTTACACTGCCATCAATTTATCAATCGGCGAGCCTAAACATGCTACGCCCCAAATCATTAAAGATGCGTTAGTTGATAACTTAGGGGGACTGGCCAATTATCCCACGACTCTAGGTTCTATTGAGTTAAGACAAGCGATTTCCTCTTGGATTTCACGCCGCTACAATGTGCCTGCGCTTAACCCTGAAAAAGCCATCTTGCCGGTAACCGGTAGCCGCGAAGCCTTATTCGCATTTGCACAGGTGATTATTGATAATAGCAAAACCAAGCCAGTGGTTATCTCACCAAACCCGTTCTACCAGATTTACGAAGGCGCAGCCTTTCTAGCTGGCGCCGAACCTTACTTTTTGAATACAGTGCCACATAAAGATTCAAAGCATAATCATGCAATGGATTTTGCCAGCGTTCCTGTAGACGTATTAAAACGCACGCAATTAGTCTATGTCTGCAGCCCTGGCAACCCTTCCGGCAAGGTCATGAGCTTGGCGCAATGGAAAGAGATATTTGAATTGTCCGACCAATACGGCTTTGTGATTGCCGCAGATGAATGCTATTCAGAAATCTATTTTGATGAAGCGAACCCTCCTTTAGGTGCCTTGCAAGCCGCGCATCAATTGAGCAGGAATTATAAAAACCTGATAATTTTCAGCTCACTCTCCAAACGCTCAAACGTGCCAGGCATGCGCTCTGGCTTTGTTGCTGGCGATGAAAGCATCATCGAAAAATTCGCATTGTTCCGCACTTATCATGGCTGCGCCATGAATCCGGCTGTACAGGCCGCCAGCTTAACCGCCTGGAACGACGAGGTGCATGTCATTGAGAACCGCAGACTTTACGCTGAAAAGTTCAGTACCGTCACCTCTATACTAGGCAAAACGCTTGAAGTTGCAATGCCGGATGCAGCGTTTTATCTATGGGCAAGAACTAAAGTAAGCGACACCGAGTTTGCCTTGAAACTCTACCGTGACTTCAATGTAACGGTATTACCTGGCAGCTACTTGGCCCGTGAAGCGCATGGTATTAACCCAGGCAAGAACTTTGTACGTTTAGCGCTTGTTGCTAGCTTAAACGAATGTATAGAAGCGGCAAAACGCGTTAATGCTATGTAATTAATACTAAACCAATAAAATACTTTAAATTAATTATATAACACTATGATTTAATGTATCTATTGTTTAGTCTAACA
The DNA here is from genome assembly GCA_013816325.1 of Methylotenera sp. Lineage (GTDB taxonomy): Bacteria > Pseudomonadota > Gammaproteobacteria > Burkholderiales > Methylophilaceae > Methylotenera. The sequence goes on along the minus strand of JACDEP010000095.1, from coordinate 3,946 downwards.
GCCAATGTACTCAGCGCGAGTAAGGCAATACCTATCATTACTAATGCAATGGGCCAACCGACCGTATTGGCAAAATGTTTAGCTGTGTAATAGCCAATATAAAGCAGCATGGCCAACGTTCCTATCAGCAATAAAGACCTACTGCGCACATAAGTACTCAAAAACACAATGAATGCAGAAAGGCCAAGGTACACCAACTCAAATGGCGTATTTTTAACAGCCTCAAACACTGACCACATGAGTATCAGCGCGCCCACGAAATACCAAAAAGGGGCGATTGCTAAATGCCGTGACTGATTTAATGCGTACGCAATACAGATAATCGAGATACCGATTACGGTTCCAATAAGCTTTTCATTCATATCCCAAATATCGAATAAATTGGCGAGGAGAACACAGCTGAATAAAATCGCGCTGAATGCTAGCACCGTACGCCCTTTTGCCCAAAATGTTGCGCCCTGCTGTATGAACATATAGATTGCCATGAAAAGTAATCCGTGCCGCGGGTCACCGCCAGATGAGTACTCTTGTAACATCACTAGAATACCGGTTGGTTGCAATAAAGATGACATCAAAAATAACGGGGTGGCTGCACGCTCGTATTTATTATCGGCTAAACAGGCAATTCCCATAAAGAACGCGATTAGCCCAGTCCCTAGGGTAATGATGACGCGTTGTGCAGAGCCGAAATCTGCCCAATACATGGAAATAAATACGCCTATGCCGGCAAAAACAAAAATGCCGCCTATATAAACCAATAACTTAGATAAGGTACTTGAGGCTTGTTGATTGACCTGCTTTTGGCTGTTAGTAAGCGCCTTTGCGATGTCTTCTAAGGTGATATCGTGATGCTTGGCAAGTAAGACGATGTCTTGTAATGCTTCTTCTTTTTGCAACATAGACATAGCTCCTTATTTTTTGATTATCCAACCGATAAATTTAAGCTGGTGGTAATAAAAGTTCTGTTGGGCTTCAGGTAATTTATAGCCTATGCTGCCTTTGATTACGCGGTAGCCAGTATTTCGATAACCTCCACCAAAGAGCCCACCCATCAAGCCGCCACCGTTATAGTTCGGTCCTTCCAGCTTATAGCCATCCGGTGAAAGAGACGAGTTATCAATTTCATAACCCTTGGTGTCTTCAACAACCATTTCATTAGCAGCATCTGCAAACTTTGAAGCATCGACACTGATTTCTCGTACTGTTTCTGTTTTAGGTTCATAGACCAGCAATGTATTGATGTTGGAGTTTTTTATCTTGTCTTCATTCTTATTTGTCTTAACGATTAAATGCTTATCCTTCACCGCATAGTTCAGCAAATAGTCAGGCGCATTTTGATAGTCATACTTCATCACGGTGAACAGCATTTCATATTGCGGCGGCGTAGCCATAGATTTTGGAATAACGGTCGCTACAAAAAATAACACAATCAACAACAGCGGCAAACTTAGGCCAATTACCAGTACCAGATTTTCTTTTACGAATCTTTTAAGAGCCATTTTTGAATTCCTTATTGTTTATTATTCTTGTGGTTTATTATTTATGAATGAATTCGCTTACTTTATTGAACACTATCTCATTTAAGTCTGCATCCAAGCAATCCAATTCCACTACGTCATCCATGCCGCGCAGCCAAGTGAGTTGACGTTTAGCCAATTGACGGGTTGCGAAGATGCCACGATCGTGTAATTCGGCAGCATCATAATCACCTGCCAAATGCTCAAGCGCCTGGCGATAACCCACGCAACGCATTGAGGTTGATTCGGCGGTCAACTGCGGATATTTAGCAATTAAAGCTTTTACCTCATCCACAAATCCAGCTGCCAGCATTTGGTCAAAACGTAATGCAATCCGCTCATGCAATACTTTGCGGTCACTAGGCACTAGTGCAATCTTCAACAACTTATACGGCAATGCTTCGCTGGTTTGCTTGGCATACAAGCTAGTCATACTCTCACCGGTAATTTCGAACACTTCTAGCGCCCGCTGTATACGTTGAGCATCATTCGGCTGTAAACGAGCGGCTGTTTCAGGGTCTACTAATGCTAATTTTTCATGCATGCCAGGCCAGCCAATCAAAGCGGCTCGAGCATCTAGTCTAGCTCGTACTTCTTGATTCGCTTCCGGCAAACCGCTTAACCCACCTTCCAATGCCTTGAAATACAGCATCGTACCGCCAACCAACAACGCAATTTTTCCGCGTGCGGTAATATCAGCCATCAAGCGTAAAGCATCGCTCCGAAAATTCGCTGCCGAATAAGCACTCGTTGGTTCGATAATATCTATCAGGTGATGTGGTGCTTTCGCTAAGGTTTCAGCATCAGGTTTAGCCGTACCGATATCCATATCCTTGAAAACCAATGCAGAATCTACGCTGATGATTTCAATAGGAAGTTTGGAATACAGATCAACAGCTGCGCCAGTCTTGCCACTTGCGGTTGGGCCCATTAAAAAAATTGCGGGAGACAGGGAGTTCCTAGTAGCAATCTTATTCATAATGCGACCACACTCTAAGCACTTTAACGATTTTTTCAGTTTCTAATACTTGATAAACCAAGCGATGCTGAATATTGATGCGCCGAGAATATGCACCGGTTAAATCGCCGATGAGTTTTTCATAAGGTGGAGGATTCTGGAAAGGATTTTCAGCAATAAGGTCTAGCAGTACCAATGCTTTATCTTTAAGCCCTGCTGCACTTAAGTTTTTAGCATCTTTTTGCGCTGCCTTGGTATAAAGCAGCTGCCAATTCGCCATGTTCTACCAATCTAACTTAGTAGATAATTCAGTTACCGGCGTATTCATGCCTTCACGGATTGATTCACGCATATTGGGAACGGAGAGTAAGAACAAAGTCTCTTGCATAGCAGCCCAATCATCAGCAGCCACTAACACCGCATTATTCCGCTTACCCGTGATTACCAAAGGCTGATGCGAAGTTGCAGCTTCGTCAATCAAGCGATATAGATTAGTGCGGGCGGTACTGGCTGACAGGGTTTGCATGATAAGTCTCACTAAGAATTTATAGATGGTACGCTTTTACGTACGAAATATCAAGATTTCCTATTCAAGTCTTTTAAAAAGACTGAGGGAATTTATAACTTTCAGTTCTGAGGTAATGCGGCGCTTTGCTAGAGTCGTCAGTCGCACCGGCATTTTTACTGGCAGCTGGGCTATGAGAAAAATGGCAAATTTTTTAATCATTTTTTTATTTTGTTTGTAAATTTGTAGTAGCTCTTCATTTCCTGAAAGAACCTCGAGCATAATTGTAAGGAAAGGACCGGACCACAAACTATTTCGTCTTCATCAATTTCTTGATTATCAAAATCTGGGTTGGTAGGTATTTCAACATTTAATATCCACCATTTCTCAACTTTATGTATGAGCTCAACAGCATCATTGAATGCATTTACATGATCAAAATCTTCACCAGCAGTTACCAGTAACGATAGATTATGAGCTAGGGAATTTCTTATGGATTTAAGTTTTTCAAGTTTTATGAGATCGTCTTGAGTTAATACATCGAATTGTTCTAGCCATTTTAAAGATGCGTACAAGTGATTTTTATTTAGTGATAAAACTTTATTTTTATATTCTTCATCAATTATTGATCCGTTTTCATCAAAGCCATTTTGTGAAAAAACTTTTCACTCTTCCTACTATAGATTCTTTCAAAAACTCATAAGCAATCAAGAACATTGATGCAGATGTTAACCGTTCCCGTAGAAATGAAGGCTCAAGAAATCGCTCCCATTCATTGCTCATAACTCTACTTACCCCGCATAAACATCTTATCCAAATCATTCATGCTTACCTGAAACCAAGTAGGTCGTCCATGATTACACATGCCACTTCGCTCCGTTGCTTCCATGTCGCGTAGCAAGGCATTCATTTCAGGGATTGTCAGTATACGGTTGGCTCGCACGGCAGCATGACAAGCCATCGTCC
>JACDEP010000211.1 GCA_013816325.1 Methylotenera sp. | reverse complement strand
CAATGCCGGTGTAGCCCGCAGCACCGGTGTTCAGGGTGGCGGCGGTGTTGCCGTCATAGGTTTTGTTGTTGGCGGTGATGCCGGTCACCGCTGTGATGTCTTTGGCGGTGATATTGGCGGCTGTTGATGCTGTGGTGTTAGTCAGATTGTAGTTGCTGGCCAAGCCAGTACCATCGGCTAGGGAGATGCCGCTGATGTTGACGGTATTGGCAGTCACTACGTCTTTGCTGTTGAAGGCGCCAGTGGCAGCGCCGATCGTCAGGGTCTCACCGGCAACAATGCCGGTGTAGCCCGCAGCACCGGTGTTCAGGGTGGCGGCGGTGTTGCCGTCATAGGTTTTGTTGTTGGCGGTGATGCCGGTCACCGCTGTGATGTTGCGCCGGGTGATTGTACCAACATTGCCTGTAGCCGTTGGGCTGGCGAGCGTATAACCATATACAGTCTTCGCACCGTTAGTAGCACCGGTAATGGTCAATGCGTTAGAAGTAACAGTTTTGTTTATACCCACGTTTTTAGTGTCATAACTTGCACTGGTCAAAGCAGATAAATTCACAGTATCGCCATCAATTGCGCCAGATTGATTTAAAGATAGCCCCGCAATAGGCGCTGCAATCGTGCCATCATACACTTTGCTTGCTGCGCCACTTAAGCTTGCAGATATTGTTGGTGCTGCGCTATAAACAAAGCCGTTGCCTATGCCCAGAATGCTATCGCCTAGAACTGCATTGTATTGTTTGAAATTATAAGCAGCCAATAAGCCAGCGCCACGCGTATCCGCAATGGGGTTGGTAGAATAAACCAACCAACGACTAGCCACGCCTGGCGAGAGCGAAAAATTGCCAGCGTTTAAAAAGTTTTGTGCACTGGCTAATGTGATAGAAGTGCCTGAACCTGTGCCAGTGGCGGTAATCGCGCCACCAAGTGTAAGGCTGCTGCTAAGGGTTTGAGCATTTATTTTTCTAACTGATGAAGCGCCGATTGTTAATGCATTTGTATCTACCAAAGAAACATCGCGGCCATTGGTAATAGCCACGCTATTGAAATTATTTGCTGTGTTGTTAAGAGTAATATCATTTGTTGCCCCAGCAGCTAAGGTGGTCGCGCCGCCCACAGTCATTGCTGCAGATTGCGTGATTGCACCCGCAGTTTGCAAGTTGTATGCGCCGGTTACATTAGTCGCGCCCAATACAATGGCATTGGCATCGCGAATATTAGCGCTAGCAGCTGTAACGGATAAATTAGAAAAGTTATTAGCCGCATTGGTAGCACTCACTGCGCCAGCACCGGCGGCAATGGTGAGTGCGTTGCCATTTGCATTCACTACACTAGTTGCAGCCGTAAAAGTGACATTGCTGTTGGTAGTCATTAATGTGGTGGCCGCGCCTAGCGTTACGTTGTCGTTATAGGTTTGTACGCCGGTGGTGGTAACTGCGCCGCCATTCATAGCAGTAGTACCTGTGCTATCCGTTGTTAGGCTGGTCAACGCGAGCGTATTGCCCAAAGTCCCCGCAAAGGTGGTTGCGCCGTTGGAATTAATAGTCAACGCACGATTTGCAGCAGAAGAATTCACTGTTCCACCAAAAGAGACGCTGCCACCAGTACCCACACCAGCGCTACCGCCAGTTGCTGTGATGATCGTATCAGCTGAAAGCAGCGCATTATCTGCCACGGTAATATTGCCGCCAGCACCTGCTGTGCCAGTCCCTGTGCGGTTACCGCCAGTAGTGGTGATATTGGTCATGGTGATGTTCGAACCGCTGCCAGCATCTAGGTTAACTATGCCACCAGCACCACCATTTTGATTAGTCCCCAAGCCCGCGCCGCCTATAGCGGTGATGGTACTTGTTGTGATATTGCCGCCAGCATTTAACGCGACAGTTCCCGCGTTGCGACCAGCACTAGTCGAACCTACACCAAGCGCGCCGCCAGAAGTAGTGATAGCGCCTGTGACTGTTACGCCGCCTTGCGATGAAAGCAAGACATTGCCGCCATGTGCGTTAGTGCTTCCATTAGCAGTAACCGCGCCAGTGCTTAAGCCTAGTCCTGTTGCATTATTAGTTACAGAAATATTAGTAGCAGTACCACCAGCACCCGTGGTGGTAGCTGCACCAGTGATAGCAGTAAGCGCTCCTAAACTGATTGCACCAACACTGGCAGAGTTATTAACAACGGTAATCGTGCCCGCATTGCCGCCATTGGCAACACCCGTACCTCCAGCACCGCCTGATGCGGTGATCGTGCTACTTGTAATGGCACCACTCGAATTTATTGCCACAGTACCTGAGTTTCCGCCAGCCTGGCTAGCTCCTGAACCTGCTGATCCGCTGGCAGTAATAGTGCCTGTACCTAAGTTAATAGCTGCGCCAGAGATTATGGCGATATTACCGCCATTTAAGCCAGCAAAGCCTGCTGTAGTAGCACCAGCGGTAGAAATGATTGCGCTGTTTGTTGTGCTAATAGCGCCAAGTGCGTTAAGAGTGACATTGCCGCCACTGCCTTTAGTGCCGCCGGAAGTGTTAATGGCAGTAGTAGTGAGGGTGCCGCCTGCCGCAGTGTTGGTAACTGATACACTACCCGCTGTACCACCTGTGCCGGTACCTGCAGCATTACCAGCGCGCGAGGTGAGTGTAGTGGTGCTGATATCACCTGAGCCGCTGTTTGCAATCGTTATATTACCGGCATTGCCGCCGTTGGCGTTGGTGGTAGTGGCTGCACCGCCACTTGCGCCG
>JACDEP010000210.1 GCA_013816325.1 Methylotenera sp. | reverse complement strand
AGTTAGACGTAATGAATAATTTTCTCACCCACAGTATTGAAGGGCCAAACATGCAGAAAGCCAAACATTAAGCATGGAGCGCTGGATTTACTATGCTTTCCTGTCCATGTTCTTTGCCGGGTTTACTTCGGTAATCGCCAAGCAAGGGCTTTCCGGTATATCCGCAGAACTCGGGTTGACCGTACGTACGCTGTTTGTTTGTGTATTCGTTTTGGTGTTTGCAGCTTTGGCGGTGACACCTGCCGAATTTAAATCCTTGCAAAAAATCAACTATATATGGCTGGCACTATCAGGGATTACGACAGCGTTGTCATGGATTTTTTATTATAAAGCCTTGAAAGTAGGCGATGTCGCCACGGTAGCCTTGATTGATAAAGGCAGCGTACTGATTGCGATGTTGTTGGCTTGGTGGTTGCTGAAAGAGGTGATCACCTTGCGCATGATATTAGGTGCTGCTTTCATTGTAATGGGCTTATTCATCATCGCAAAAAAATAGCTTGCCAAAATATCGTTTAATTACAATGCAATTCCGGTAGCCTGTTTAGTAACTCGCCACTCTCAGTTAACCAAGCAATCGCCTTAACGCGCGAGTCGACGTTACAGGCATTAATATATCCAATTGCCCCACTAGTATCAGCCACATAACGTAATACCGCCTCCTCGGAGTTGACAACGTACGGTGGCGAAATGCCATGGAAATAAACCCCATTCCAATAATCATTTTGGGTGCTGGGTAAGCTACCAAGAATTTTGCTTGAAAAGTGCGTTCTTAAAGGATGGTCCGCCGGCAGGTTTACGGCATGGATATGTTTGCCATTCGCCCAGTAGTCTTTCTTGCGCAAGTAAATGAGTTTCAACTCAGGAAAGCTAAGATTTTTTGTTGGCTGTTCATTAGGCACGATCACGGCGATGGCTACGGGTTCATGGGCATAGCTGGTACTGGTCATGAGTAAGTAAGCAAACGCTAATAAAGCGATTACTTTACGCATTAAAATAGCACCGTGAAAGACGACAAGAATCCACGTGGAGATTCAGGCTGGTCGGCACTGCCGCCGGTGAATTCCAATTTGAGAAGTTGCGTGGGTTTAATGTGCCAAGTTGCGCCTAATACCCAGCGCTCGCTATAACCTTCGTCCGGCCTATGAAGCGTTTCTATACGAGCGATGCCATACCAATTATTTAATATTGGTAATGGCACTGCAGTTTGCAGGTATGCGCCGCTACCGCCATCTGAATTGTCTGATTTCCAACGTTGGTAGCCTTCACCCAAGATTTCAATTTTATGAAAGTTGGTGATGAAGTCCAGGCCTAGCATTTCGTAGTGACGACTCGTGGGGGCTTTTTCTGTGAATTCCAGTAAATTTAGCCCCAGATTAAACGATTCGCCAAAAGTAAATCGCGCGCCTTTCACATCGCGGAATTTAAGTTCGTCTCTATTCTCAGTTTGATCTTGCAAGCCTTCTATGAAAAAGGAGTACTCGAAAGCGCTATTGCTCAGGGGCACAGCCCCGAAAACCATTACGCCGTTTGTAGAGGTAGGGAATAAGCGGCTTGTCGCAAGGGGACGGCTACTAGTCCATACCAAAGGCGGTGCATGTAATGGGTTCCATCGACCTACAGGTGATAGAAACCGTCCAATACGTAAATTGACTTTATCTGAGTAGTTGTAATCCACATACAACCGTTCTAGCTCGATTAAGCTTCCGTCAGTATTGAGCCCATCATGATGATTCCCATTCAATGGCTTCTGGAGTTCTAATTCACTAAAAAATTTGAAACGGTTGTCATTTTCCCATCTGGTGATTAGGCTAATTTCATTGATGGCAGCTTCTGATGGTAATGTTCTAGGCAGTATAATGCCGGCGCTATAGTAACCACCGAAAGAAAGCCCATCTACAAAGCGGGTCGAGTTCTCCGCGAATGCAGCCTTGCACAGCATGAGTAGCAAGACTACACTGCCAATACCTAATCTTTTAAAGAGTTGCATTACTGCTCCAGCGTTGGATTCATACATCACAAATGAGTGGGCTAACTGAGTAAAATCTATAAGCTTTTAATTGTTGGCAACTAATTTTAATCCAAGCGCAATCAACTAAATACATGTTTAAAAAGCCGTTATCTGTTCAACAGTTACTCATGTGGGGTTTTTTGCTCACGGCTTTATTGCCTATGTTAACAGTCATGTGGCTGGCATTTTATCAAGCTCGAAGTGCATTGCGGGAAGAAATTACCCGCGACATGCAAACACGTGCCACAGCTGCATTTAATGAAGTCGACATTATGATGTTCGAGCGCCTGCAGAATATGGTGTCTTGGAGCCGTTTAGAGGTAATGCACGAGGTGGTGATAGGCGATATCGATAAACGTTTATCCAATTTTTTAAGTGAGATAAAAAATAGTTATCGTGGCGTTTATCAAACTTTATATGTGGTTAATAACCAAAATATAATCGTAGCCTCCAGTGAGCCCGCACAAATTGGTAAGCAAGCAAGCATCTTATTGCCTGCGAAATCCCCTTGGAAAGAAGTGCAATTCGCCACCCATGCAATTCATTTTGAGAAAATCCAGCAACAGCATTTACCCATGGCGATTGCAATTAAAGATGCAGACAGCAAGAAAATGGGGACATTATGGGTATGGTTTGACTGGAATTATATTTCAGCTATTTTGAAAAACACCGAAATCAAAGGCAGTTCAGCGGCATTATTAGACGAGTACGGTAATGAACTCGCGTATACCGAAGA
>JACDEP010000094.1 GCA_013816325.1 Methylotenera sp. | reverse complement strand
CTCCAGAACAAGAGATTAACGGGCGTATTATAAAAATATATGGCGGAGTAGCTGAGGCTGGCCCTCAAAGCATCGTTGCTATCAGCCGTGGTTCTGCTGATGGAATAGAAGTAGGACATGTGTTAGCAGTTAACCGTTATGGGCGCATTATTAAAGATCCTGAACTGCCGCCAAAATCATCTGATTCTAAACCGAAAACACCAGGGATTGACGTAGATGTCAAACGTGACAAAGATGGCAAAGAGGTTAGAACCATAGAAAAAAAACCTACCGATAAACAATTAGCTTTAGAACCAGGCATGATTAAATTGCCGGATGAGCGTGTAGGTTTGATTATGGTATTCCGTGTATTTGAACGTGTATCATATGCCTTAGTCATGCAAGCTAGCCAACCCATCAACAAACTAGACGCAGTGCAAACACCTTAAAACGATTATTTTATGAAAGCAGAATACAGTGAAGACGTTGCAGAAAAAGCGCTGTGGATCAGTTTAAATAATATTTATGGCCTGGGTTCCCAGGCTTTTTTTCAACTGTTAAAAGCATTTGGCAGTCCCGCTGCCATCTATGCAGCAAGCCATTCTCAATTAAGAGAAATTGTTTCCGAAAAAATTGCTAGCGAGATTAAAAAAGGTATAGACGAAGAAATCTTAAAAGATAGCCGGGATTGGCTCAATAGAGATAATAACTACCTGGTAACTTTAGCAGATGCTGTCTATCCCAAAGCCCTGTTGGAAATCACGGACCCTCCTCCTATTTTATATGCAAAAGGCAATCTTGCGCTATTGAATCAACCCAGCATTGCTATTGTGGGTAGCCGTAATGCTTCTGTACAAGGAGAAAAAAATGCAGAAGCTTTTGCCACCGACCTATGCCATCAAGGCCTATGTGTGGTCAGCGGACTAGCCTTGGGTATTGATGGTGCCGCACACCGTGGCGCATTAAAAGCGAATGGAGCTACTATCGCAGTAGTGGGTACCGGGCTAGACATTGTCTACCCGGCTAAACATCGTGAACTAGCGCATCAAATCGTAGAGCGCGGATTGATCATTTCTGAATTTGCACTTGGAACCCCTTCCAAACCACAAAACTTTCCTAAAAGAAATCGAATTATCAGCGGTTTAAGTATAGGCTGCTTGGTAGTTGAAGCCAATCTGCAAAGTGGCTCACAAATTACTGCCAGACTGGCTGCGGAGCAAGGGAGGGAAGTATTTGCTATTCCTGGTTCAATTCATTCCCCCATGTCTAAAGGCTGCCATCAGCTTATCAAGCAAGGTGCGAAGCTTGTCGATTGTATACAGGACATATTAGATGAACTGGATATTAAAAAAACTGAACCTCCAGTGGATTCAGACATATCAAAATCCAAAGAGTCATTAAAAAATAATGCTTTACTTAATATCATGGGATTTGATCCTATACAATTGGAAAATATAGTTAGCCAAAGCGGCTTGACGGTGAGTGAAGTTTCATCCATGCTGATGTTATTGGAACTTGAAGGGAGTGTCGTGAGCCTAGTAGGCGGGAAATATCAAAAACTTATCTAACATCATCATTACGTGTAACAAGATGAATTGTCCAAGATTGAATTCAAATCCACTTGGATCATGCATAAACCACCCTCATAAAGGATAAAAATTATGTTTGAAGTATTGGTTTATATGTTTGAAAACTACATTGATACACATTTTAGACCTGACGATAATACGCTTTCAAAGGAATTATTCGCTGCAGGATTTGATGAACAAGACATTAACGGTGCGTTTGACTGGTTCAACCAGCTTGAAAAGATGACCGAGCAAGCAAATGTCTTTGAAAAACCCTCTCAAGCTAACACACGTATTTTTACTGCCGATGAATTAAAGAAAATCAATGGCGAAAGTCTGGGATTTGTTTTGTTCTTAGTGCAAGCAGATATATTAAGCACCACACAACGCGAACTGGTATTAGAGCTTGCCATGAACCTTCCTCAGCTCGAAATCGGCATTGAGGAGATGCGCTGGATCGTGCTGATGACGACATGGGGAGCCAGTAAAATCGGTCCCGACAAAACTAAAGAGTACTTATTTATTGAAGATGCTCTATTAAATAAACAAAAACCGACACTACATTAGTAGGTCGGCTTTTTTATAGAATTTCTCGTCACCAATGTCTGAAGGAGTTTTATTCACTAATATTTTCAAGTACTTTAGAAATGACCACTGATTGGTTTAAAGTATAGAAATGCAAGCTAGGCACGCCCCAAACACGCAGGGTTTCGCAAAGCTCACTCACAACGTCAATACCAAAAGCCCGTAGCGAAGCCATATCATCGCCGTATTCTTCTAATCGCATTTTCAACCAACGCGGGATTTCCGCACCACAAATACTAGAAAAGCGCGCCAGTTGGGTAATATTGTAAATAGGCATAATGCCGGGCACCACCGGTATCTTGATATCTGCAGCATCGCATTGATCCATAAACCTGAAATAAGAGTCTGCATTATAAAAATACTGTGTAATCGCAGAGTTAGCTCCTGCCTCTATTTTACGTTGCAGATTTTGTAAATCCGCAGCCGGAGTGCGGGCTTCCGGATGGAATTCCGGGTACGCTGCCACTTCAATATGGAAATGATCACCGGTTTCTGCACGGATAAACGCAACTAATTCCGCTGCATAGCGAAAGTCGCCGGCACTTGCTTCCCCTGATGGTACATCCCCACGTAATGCGACTAAACGCTTAATGCCATGCGTTTGATATTTATTTAATAAATCCCGTATTTCCTCCTTACTTGAAGAAATACAAGAAATATGCGGCGCTGCATCCAGACCGGTCTTCTGGATTTCAAGGACAGTGTCTAAAGTCCGGTCCCGTGTAGAACCGCCGGCACCAAACGTTACAGAAAAGAATTCAGGATTGAATTTGGCTAACTGGCTACGCGTTTCACGTAATTTATTTATGCCTTCAACCGTTTTTGGTGGGAAAAACTCAAAACTTAATGTGGAGGGATTAGATATGGGTGTATTCATTCATTAATCTTTTTTATTATCAATCAAGATGGCAGCCAAGAACCATGAAAGCACACTATAAACCAGCGCACCGATGATACCGGCTAGCAACGTCCGTACTTCAAAGCCCTGTAACCAGTTGCCTACTGCATAAAACAATACGCCATTAATCACCAATATAAACAGCCCTAAGGTTAAAACTGTAATCGGTAAGGTGAGTATGACTAAAATCGGCCTGACTAACATATTTACCAAGCCAATGACCAATGCGGCAATTAGCGCAGCTGTAAAATTAGCCACATGAATATTGGGGATAAAATAAGCAACGGCCAGTAATGCAAGCGCGTTTAATAACCATACAATCAATAGTTTCACGTGACTTTCTCCTATTATTTTAACGTAGTATAAAACAGCAAAGATCTTAGCACTTAGACATTAAAACAGGTCTAGACTAATAGCGATAAGTATCTGGCTTATAAGGCCCTTGTTTTTGTACGCCGATATATGCAGCTTGCTCATCCGTCAAAATAGTCAATTCTGCATTTAATTTATTCAATTGCAATACTGCAACTTTTTCATCCAAATGTTTAGGCAACACATAAACACCTACTGGGTAATCCTCTTCACGTGTAAACAACTCAATTTGCGCAATGGTTTGATTGGCAAAGCTTGAGCTCATCACATAGGAAGGATGGCCAGTACCGCAGCCTAGGTTCACCAAACGGCCTTTGGCCAATAGAATAATCTTTTTACCATTAGGGAAAATCACATGGTCAACTTGCGGTTTGATTTCATCCCACTCATATTTTTCCAGTGAGGCTACGTCAATTTCATTGTCAAAATGGCCAATATTACAAACAATTGCCTGGTCTTTCATTTTTGTTATATGGTCATGCGTAATCACATGGTAGTTACCTGTTGCAGTTACAAAGATATCACCATGTTCGCAAGCATAATCCATGGTCACCACACGGTAGCCTTCCATCGCTGCCTGCAATGCGCAGATTGGGTCGATTTCCGTTACCCAAACTTGTGCTGATAGTGCACGCAATGCTTGTGCAGAACCTTTACCTACATCGCCATAGCCTGCTACCACAGCCACTTTACCTGCAATCATTACATCAGTCGCCCGTTTAATCGCATCCACCAATGATTCTCGACAACCGTACAAATTGTCGAATTTAGATTTAGTCACTGAATCATTCACGTTAATGGCTGGGAAAGCTAACTTTCCTTCTTTATGCATTTGATACAAACGATGCACGCCAGTCGTGGTCTCTTCGGTCACGCCGATGATTTTTTCTAAACGTGTCGAGTACCAAGTTGGATCAGTTTTTAATTTGGCTTTAATTGCATCAAACAGGCAAACTTCTTCTTCTGAAGTAGGCTTGGAAATTACTGACAAATCTTTTTCAGCCCGGGTACCTAGATGCAGCAACAATGTCGCATCTCCGCCGTCATCTAGAATCATATTAGTGTAGCCGCCATCGGTCCATTCAAAGATACGATGCGTGTAATCCCAATATTCAGTCAGCGTTTCGCCTTTTACCGCGAACACCGGCGTGCCGCTAGCAGCAATCGCCGCGGCAGCATGATCTTGTGTAGAGTAGATATTACATGATGCCCAGCGCACTTCAGCGCCTAGGTCTTTGAGCGTTTCAATCAATACCGCGGTTTGGATAGTCATATGCAGTGAACCAGTGATACGCGCGCCTTTAAGCGGTTGCACACTTGCATACTCTTGACGAATAGCCATTAAACCCGGCATTTCAGTTTCAGCAATGACGATTTCTTTACGACCGAATGTTGCCAGATTAATATCGGCGATTACGTAGTCTTTGGCTATAGGTTTAAAATCAGTAGTCACAGTATTCATTACAAATTCCTTGAAATTGTGATCAGAAGAGAAACTGGGAATAAAGCAGCCTAGAAATATAGCAACCTAGAAATATAGCAACTAAGTTTAATTAGCGACGGCTTTTATTCACCTAAATCCCATGTCTGGCACGGTTTAAATTAGGTGAACGCCGTTACAATCCTGTGAATATTTTACAAGTTTGTAAACCGAGCCTGGGGTTTGCATGAAACAAACCTCGCAACGTTCCTCGGTTATAGAATTACTAAAAACGCAATTATAATGAAATCAAAGCGATTGTCAAAATTACCATTGCAACGCTATGATTACATTGTATTTTTATTACTTACATACCTGCGGCAGCTTTTAGTGCTGCGGCTTTATCGGTATTTTCCCAAGTAAACTCAGGCTCATCACGGCCGAAATGACCATATGCAGCAGTTTTGGTATAGATAGGACGCAATAGATCCAGCATTTGCACGATACCTTTTGGACGTAAATCAAAATGCTCTAATACTAATTGCGTCAGTACTTCATTGGATACCTTACCGGTACCGTAAGTTTCAACCATGACACTGGTCGGCCTTGCAACACCGATTGCATAACTAACCTGAACTAGGCAACGTGACGCCAAGCCGGCAGCAACTATATTTTTTGCTACATAACGACCAGCGTAAGCGGCGCTACGGTCAACTTTTGATGGGTCTTTGCCTGAAAATGCGCCGCCACCATGCGGCGCAGCACCGCCATAGGTATCAACGATAATTTTACGGCCGGTTAAGCCGCAATCGCCCTGCGGGCCGCCTACAACAAAACGACCAGTAGGATTGACCAAATATTTAATCTCACCCTTTAGAAGTTCCTGAGGCAACATTGGTTTGATAATATCTTCAATCACTGCTTCTCTAATGGCTTCTAAACTCATTTCTGGCGCGTGCTGAGTAGAGACCAGCACGGTATCAATCTTATAAGGTTTACCATCCACATATTGCACGGTGACTTGTGACTTAGCATCTGGGCGCAGCCATGGTAAACGGCCATCTTTACGCAACTGCGCTTGGCGCTCCATGATGCGATGAGATAGCCAAATCGGCAATGGCATGAGTTGCGGTGTTTCATCCACAGCGTAACCGAACATCAGACCTTGGTCGCCGGCACCTTGGTCCAGTGAATCGTCATAGGCTTTATTTACGCCCTGCGCAATGTCCGGGCTTTGCTTGTCATAAGCGACCAAAACTGCGCAACCTTTGTAATCGATACCATACTCGGTATTGTCATAACCGATGCGTTTAATGGTATCGCGGGCTACCTGGATATAATCCACATTGGCATTGGTGGTGATTTCACCGGCCAGTACGACTAAACCAGTGTTACATAATGTTTCTGCTGCGATGCGGGAATGATTGTCCTGAGCTAAAATAGCATCGACAATCGCATCGGAAATCTGGTCTGCTACTTTGTCGGGATGGCCTTCAGAAACAGATTCTGAAGTAAATAAGTATTCGTTCATTGAGACGCCTTGAAATAAAATTGTTATAAGAAATGCTTACTAAAGGCTGAAGCAAGCACAAAAGAATCGAAATTGTACACTAATCAACTGACCGCTAGCGATTATGCCCTTTGTTAAAGCTT
This sequence comes from Methylotenera sp., assembly GCA_013816325.1. Classification (GTDB taxonomy): domain Bacteria; phylum Pseudomonadota; class Gammaproteobacteria; order Burkholderiales; family Methylophilaceae; genus Methylotenera. The sequence continues at coordinate 1,530 of JACDEP010000094.1, read as the reverse complement.
AAGTTGCTAAAATAGAGCCTATATCTACAAAATGGTTTCTTGTTATATCACTTCATGACCAAAATACTTCTTAAAATAATTGCTTTTCTGCCGCTGCCGCTCATCCATGGCTTAGGTATTTTCATAGGCGGCATTTCATATTTGACTGATAGAAAGTTTGCACGTCGAATCCGCAATAACTTGCATAAAAGTAAGCTGGCGAGCAAAACGCGGTCGCATGCAAAATTGGTTAGGCTCAGCACTAAAGAAATCGGCAAAGGTATGCTGGAGACCTTTGCAATATGGGTTAAGTCAGAACGGAGCGTGCTTAAATGGGTAAAGCGTTGCGAAGGCTGGCACTATGTAGAGGAAGCCCTGCTCCAAAAGAAGGGTATCATCTTCATGACGCCGCATTTAGGTTGCTATGAAATTACCGCAAGGTATTATGCATCAAAGCACCCGATGACGATTCTTTATACTCCTGCCCGCAAAAGCTGGCTGGGTGACATTATGGAAAGTGGCAGGCAGCGCAGCAAAACGACTTTGGCGCCAGCAAACCTAAGCGGCGTTCGTGCATTACTTAAGACCTTAAGGAAAGGCAATGCCGTAGGTATTTTGCCGGATCAAGTGCCTGATCTAGGCGATGGCACATGGGCTACTTATTTTGGTGAACCGGCGTATAGCATGACCTTGGTAAGCAAACTGGTAGAAACTACCGGAGCCACTGTATTATTAGCTTATGGGGAGCGGCTGCCGTGGGGAAGAGGCTTTGTCATTCACATTGAGCCATTAACCACCGAAACCACACCGCAAGATATCAATAATGCCATTGAGCATCTGGTACGGAAAAAACCTGAACAATATTTATGGAGTTATCGCCGTTTTAAACATCCGCAACTAGCACGGGAAAAACGCGTTAAAATTAATGCAGAAAATTAACTATAGCGTGCGCAATCCCCTACAATAATCATATGTCACAAACTATCCAATTCACAAAGATGCAAGGCGCCGGCAATGACTTTATGGTCATCAATGCTATCAGCCAACATATTAATCTGACACCGGAAAAAATTCAGCAGCTTGCCCATCGCCAATTCGGGGTTGGGTTTGATCAGCTTTTACTGGTTGAAACTTCAAGTATTGCTGATTTTAAATACCGTATCTTTAACGCTGACGGCGGCGAAGTTTCGCAATGCGGGAACGGTGCACGCTGTTTTGTACGCTTTGTTGTTGACCAGGCACTTACTGACAAACCCGAGATCAGTGTGGAAACCGCTAGCGGTATCATCACACCCAAACTTGAAGACGATGGTCAGGTCACCGTTAATATGGGTGCGCCGCGTTTCGAGCTAGATAAGATTCCATTCATTGCCGATAACGTTGCCAATATCTATACGCTCGAAGTAAACGTGCAGCGTGTGGAAATCGCCGTACTCTCCATGGGCAATCCACACGCGGTTCAGATTGTAAAAGATGTCGATACGGCGCCGGTGCTAGCCCAAGGTAGTGAGATCGAGCATCACCCTTTATTCCCGGAACGCGTCAATGCCG
>JACDEP010000209.1 GCA_013816325.1 Methylotenera sp. | reverse complement strand
GTACGGTGGTTTTAGAATATCAGGGCCGTGAACTGGATTTAAGCAAGCCATTTCAGCGTTTAACCATCGTAGGCGCCATCCAAAAATACGCGCCGCAGTACACATTTGAACAGCTGAATGATATGTCTTTCTTACGTGCCGAGATTATGAAGCACGGCATAAAACCTTTTGACCATGTGGGTTTAGGCGCATTGCAATTGGCGCTGTTTGAAGAAACCGCAGAAAGCCAGTTATGGGAACCAACTTATATTCTTGATTATCCAGTTGAAGTGTCGCCGTTGGCACGCGTTTCGGATAATAACCCGGAAATCACCGAACGTTTTGAGCTGTTCATGACAGGGCGTGAAATCGCCAATGGTTTTAGCGAATTAAACGATGCTGAAGACCAGGCTGCGCGTTTTCAAGCACAAATGAAAGCAAAAGAAGCTGGTGATGCAGAAGCGATGTATTACGACGCGGACTTTATTCGTGCTCTTGAGTATGGCATGCCACCGACTGGTGGTTGCGGTATCGGCATAGACCGTTTAGTGATGTTGATTACCGACAGTGCTAGCATTCGTGATGTCATTTTATTTCCGCATATGCGAGCTGAAGCTTAATTTTTAATCAGTACAGTTAGGGCGCTTTTAAGCGCCCTTTTTTATTGTGTTGTAAAAACGCAACTCGTGTTGCGATAAAATCCACTAAATAATTCTTTGTCATCAAAGTGTCATATAAAAATCACAAAATCTCCCTTGTTGAAAAACACTGACTCTAAATTATCCAACAAGGGGATTTAAATGAATTTCAAAGCTAGTTCTAAACTACATAGCTTAGTAGCTGCAACACTAACCGGCTCAATCATGATGGGCTTTGGCGCAAATGCAATCGCAGACTCAACGTTTGACTTGGTTCAAGCGTTGGTACAAAAAGGTGTATTGACTGAAGAAGAGGCGATTCCACTATTGAAAGGCCGTGAAAACGACATTCAATTGGCAGATAAAAAAGTGAAGAAAGCGGCTCGCCTTTCAGTATCAGACGCAATTGATAATGCAACTGTTTATGGTGATATACGTGTTCGTGCAGAGTATCGTGATGGCTCAGGACAAGTTTTAGCAGCACCACTACCTACTCCCGCAACAAAATCTATTGATCAAGAAAGAACACGTGATCGCTATAAAATTACTTTTGGTGTTAAAACCACTGCCGGTGATTTCTATTCTGATTTAGCTTTTGCTATGGGTAACAATGGCCGTTCAGACAACGCGACCTTTGGTCAAGTGAGTGGCTCAACAAACAACGGACTTAATGCTAAAGAAACGCTTTTTGTTAAGCGTGCGATGTTAGGTTGGAACGCAACTGATTGGTTGACTTTAGAAGCTGGTCGCTTAGCCAACCCATTGTATACAACCTCTATGGTATGGGACGGTGACTTAACGGTTGAAGGTTTAGCTGAGAAAGCTAACTTTACAGTCGGTACTACCGATATTTTCTTAAACGCATTCCAAGCTCAATACGAAGGTGACCGTAGAAAAAATGATGGGGTGATAAATGCGGCTGGCGCTGGTTCTACAAGCAATGAACTTTTAGCATTCCAAGGTGGCGCTAAGTTTAAGTTTACTGATAGCGTTTCGGCAAAAGCGGCGCTTACTTACTATACATATACGAACGATAACATCTTAGGAACAGGTGGCGCTGGTGCATTTACTCCGGCAGCTGGAAAAGCAAACTCCCTAGGTACAAATCCCTTATCCGTAAATGATTTACAAATTATTGAGATTCCGGGCGAAATCAATTTCAAACTAGGCGGGTTAGATGCGAAAGTATTTGGTGATTATGCTTACAATATTGATGGTGATGATCGTTACAAAGCAGCATTGAATCATCTAGGAAATTCAGTAGCTACTAATAATGCAATCAGAAATGCCGGCAATGATGATAAAGCTTGGTTGCTAGGTTTTGGTATTGCACAAAAGCAAGACAAAAAACCTAAACAAGGTGATTGGGCTGCTAACGTGTGGTACCAAGATGTTGGCGTTTACGCTCTTGACCCAAATACACCTGACTCAGATTTCTTTGACTCACGTGTGAACATGAAGGGTATCGTGTTCAAAGGCGAGTACAACTTAAGAGACAACGTGTTTGTTAACTTTGCTGCGGGTCACGCAACGAGGAAGAATGACGATATCAGTGCTGTAGGTTCAGGCAATGATTTAACTTTGAATCTTGAAAGCTATAACTTGTACCAATTGGACCTGACTTATAAATTCTAATTAGCAAAGTATCTAATTAGCGAAGTATCCAATTAGTAAAGTATAGTAAGTTATAAAAATAAAAACCTCTAGAGCAATCTAGAGGTTTTTTGTTTTAATGGTTTAAAATAGCGGTTGCAATTAAATCTTTAGAAGAATCAAGCAAGTTTATGTATAAACATCCACTCATTAACCGCGACAAAATGACACCAGAAGAAGCGCTTACCTTGCTAAGAGAGGGTAATGATCGTTTCTCAAGTAATCAAACTGAACAAAAAGATTTAAGAAAATTAGTTGATTTAACTCAACATGCGCAACATCCTTTTGCAGCGATATTGAGCTGTAGTGATTCACGCGCGCCTACTGAGTTTATATTTGACCAAGCGCTAGGTGACATTTTCAGTGTGCGTTTGGCAGGTAATATCGCATCAAAGAAAGCCATTGGTAGCCTGGAGTTTGCCTGTAAATACCTTGGTAGCAAGCTGGTGGTGGTGGTAGGCCACAGCGGCTGCGGGGCGGTTAAAGCTGCTTGCGATAACTACCAGGG
>JACDEP010000208.1 GCA_013816325.1 Methylotenera sp. | reverse complement strand
CACACCAACCGTTCATAGTAAAACCATGGGCGATGCACTCGATAAATGGGACATCAAAGTTACTCAAGATGAAGAAGTATTAAAGTTTTACCGTGCGGCACCAGGCGGAATTTCAACGACAATCGCGTTCTCGCAGAGTATGTTATGGCCATCACTGGATGATGACCGCGCTGAAGGATGTATCCGTGATATAGCGCATGCCTACTCGCTAGACGGCGGTTTGGCGGTGTTATACGGAAATATCGCATTGGATGGCTGTATCGTTAAAACTGCCGGAGTGGATGACAGTATTTTAAAATTCACTGGACGCTCGCGGATTTTTGAATCGCAGGATGCCGCAGTTGAAGGTATTTTGGCAGATAGTATCGTTGCCGGCGATGTAGTAGTGATTCGCTACGAAGGTCCGCGCGGGGGTCCTGGTATGCAGGAAATGCTATATCCGACTTCTTACCTGAAGTCTAAAGGACTTGGCAAGGAATGTGCTCTGTTAACAGATGGTAGGTTCTCTGGCGGTACTTCCGGTTTGAGTATCGGCCATGCATCGCCGGAAGCGGCTGAAGGCGGCGCCATAGGCTTGGTGGAAGAGGGTGATACGATAGAAATCGATATCCCGAACCGTACCATTCATTTAGTCATCACAGACGAAGAAATGGCACATCGCCGTGCAAAAATGGACGCAAAAGGTAAGGACGCCTGGAAACCGATTAACCGTGAACGTGCAGTTTCTCCAGCATTACGTGCCTATGCAGCAATGAGCACCAGTGCGGCTCGCGGCGCAGTACGCGATGTATCGCAAATTGAAAAATAATTAAATAAATAAAGGGATTGTAATAGAATCAACCAGTGAGTATTGGTTATTTATTTAGAAATGATATATGACACAAACAAATGTATTGAAGAAATCTGAGTTGGCAGATATGGAATCAGTAGACGACGTTCGTTTTATTAAAGATGCTAACGGCTTAGATTATATTGAAATAGAAAATCGTTTTGCAACCGCCAAGTTAGCCTTGCAAGGCGGCCATGTGATGCATTGGCAGCCGCATCACACTAAAAAGCCAGTGCTATGGTTATCTGACCAATCTCGTTACGAAACCGGACGTTCAATACGTGGCGGTATTCCGCTTTGTTGGCCATGGTTTGGCGCGCATCCTACCGATAGCAGCCTGTGTATGCATGGCTTTGCTCGCGTAACGCCATTTACCGTGATCGATATCGGCCAGATGAACAACGGCTATACGCGCGTGATTTTGCAGATGAAACACACGGAGAATGCACAACGCCAGCTTTCGTATCCTTACACCTTAGTGATGACGATAGAGATTGGCGAAACCTTATCTATCAAGCTTTCAACAACAAATAGGGCAACGCAACCATTCTTTATGGGCGAAGCTTTCCATACTTACTTTAATATCGGCGATGTGAAAAAGGTTACCGTGAGCGGGCTTGAGCAAACGGAATATGCCGATAAGTTGTTGGATTACTGGCGCGATAAACAAGAAGAGGCGATTAAGTTCAATCATGAATTTGACCGCGTATACGTCAGTACTGTGGCCCCAGTGACTATCCATGACCCGGTGTTTGGTCGTGACATTCGCATTAGCAAAAAAGGCAGTAACACTACGGTAGTTTGGACCCCGTGGGAGAAAAAAGCGCATCAAATGGCAGATATGCCGAAAGATGAAGGCTGGCGTAATATGATTTGTGTTGAGACGGCTAATGCCATGGAAAACCTAGTGATGATTAATCCTGGCTATACGCATATCCTTGCAGTTGAATATGCGGCAACAGACTTCTAAATCCAACTCGCATGTCTAATCAGCTTGCCAAAGAAACCAGCCCTTACTTATTACAGCATGCTGAGAATCCTGTGGATTGGTATCCATGGGGCGAGCAGGCGCTCACTCTAGCCAAGCAACAAAACAAGCCGATATTGCTTTCTATTGGCTACTCAGCTTGTCATTGGTGTCACGTCATGGCGCATGAATCGTTTGAAGATGCCGAAACGGCCGCAGTCATGAATGCGCATTTCATCAATATCAAAGTGGATCGCGAAGAGCGCCCGGATATCGATCAGATCTACCAGGCAGCACACAGTATGCTTTCAAACAAGAGTGGCGGCTGGCCGCTCACTGTGTTCCTAACCCCAAATCAAGAACCATACTTCACCGGTACCTACTTTCCAAAAACGGCGCGTTATCAATTACCAGGTTTTATCGATCTCATTCCCCGTGTGGCTGCTTATTACCACGAACGTAAAGATGATGTTGCCAATCAGAACGCGCAACTTGCCAATGCTTTAGCCAGCACAATTCCCACCGCCAATAATACTGTGACGGCCAATGCCGCAACTATTCAAATGGCTTTTGAGCAGTTACGTGAAAGCTTTGATTTCGAACACGGCGGTTTTGGAACAGCGCCTAAATTTCCTAATCCCGCAGATATCACATTACTATTGCATCAAGCCAAGGCTGGAAATAAAGAAGCGGAAGCAATGGCATTACAGATGTTATCTGCCATGGCTGCAGGCGGGATCTATGACCAGATCGGCGGCGGTTTCTGCCGGTATTCTGTGGATGAGCGCTGGAACATTCCGCATTTTGAAAAAATGCTTTATGACAATGGCCAGCTATTAAGCTTATATGCGGAAGGTTGGCAGGTAAGCAAAGACCTATCTGAAAGAGCTTTATATGCCAAAGTGGTTGAAGAAACCACCGGTTGGTTGCAACGAGAGATGTTGTCGCAAACTGGAAAAACCAAAGGCGCGATTTATTCTTCGCTAGACGCTGATTCAATAGATGGACACGG
>JACDEP010000207.1 GCA_013816325.1 Methylotenera sp. | reverse complement strand
TATTTTTTTATAGCTACTAAGTACCTGCTTGGCTGATAATGGTAAGCGCCTATCAGCCGGCATCGTTTCCGGCAGGTAAATCACCGCTGCGATTAAACTCACCGCGGCATAAAGCGCCAAGAACAAGAAAATAATCTGCCAGTGTATGCCTAGCAATAAGCCACCAATGATAGGTGCTACTGCAGGCGCAATACCAAACAACATTTGCACAGTGGCCATCACGCGCTGTGCTTGTGGTCCTTCAAATAAGTCACGCACCATGGCACGGGCTACCGTATTACCCGCCCCGCCACTCGCTCCCTGCAAAGCCCTAAAAAACCATAGCGTTTCAACATTCGGTGCAAGTGCACAGCCTATACTTGCCAATACAAAAATACTCAACCCCCATTTAATGGTAGTGATACGGCCTATCGCATCAGAAATCGCGCCATGAAACAAAGTCATCAGTGCATAAGGCATCAGGTAAAAAGTGAGACTTTGCTGAATTTGTACTTGGCTTGCACCTAACTTCTCTCCCATCACATGAAAGGCAGGCAAATAGGTGTCGATAGCAAAAGGCGCTAAAGCAGCCAATGCAGCCAATACAAATGGGATGATGAACGTAGACTTTTCTTGAATATTCTTATTTTCGATATTTTTATTCATACAAGGATTGTACCAAAATAAAAAAGCGCGACTAGCGCGCTTTCAATAATCGGATTAGAGGTTAAGGTAATGCGTGAAATTCTTCGATACGTTCGGTAGATTCACCACTGGCATATTTCTTGGAATTTTTATCAGTCCTAAAAATAATCGGCTGCGAAGCCAATACCGGATTTTTAGAATCTTCAATCGCTTTTTCGATTAGATGATGGTTCGGCGATAATGCACATACGGGGTCTGGGCTTTCCGCATCGCCAGTCAGCAAGAAAGCCTGACAACGACAGCCTGCCAAGTCATTATGTTTTTCTGGGCAGGTAACACAAGGCCCTTTCATCCAATCCGTACCACGATACTTATTGAATGCCGGTGAGTCTTTCCAAGCCCATTCCAAACCCTTATCGCGCACATTTGGGAATTGCATATTTGGTAACACCCGTGCTGAATGACATGGTAATACATCGCCGTTAGCAGTGACAATCATAAACACTTCGCCCCAGCCGTTCATACATTTTTTAGGGCGATTTGAGAAATAATCTGGCACCACGAAAAAAATCTTCATCTTGTTGCCAACTCTTTCGCGGAATTCATTAGTGATTTTTTCAGCGTAGTCGATTTGCTCTTTAAGCGGCATTAACTGATTACGATTTACCAAAGACCAGCCATAGTATTGCGTGTTGGCCAACTCGACGTAGTCTGCCCCGAGCGCTTCAGCCATCTCCAGGATTTCTTTGATATGTCCGATGTTATAGCGATGGATCACTACGTTTAACACCATTGGGTAGCCATGATTTTTGATCATCGCAGCCACTTTTTTCTTGAGTTCAAAAGTACGAGTATTGGTGATGAAATTATTAATTTCTTCGGTAATATCGTGCATGGAAAGCTGAATGTGGTCCAAACCGCCATCCTTAAAAGCCTGGATACGTTTTTCGGTGAGGCCTACACCAGAAGTAATCAGGTTGCTGTAATAACCAAGTTTCTTCGCTTCGATGACGATATCTTCAATGTCATCACGCAATAGCGGCTCACCTCCCGAAATACCGAGTTGCAAAGCACCTAGTTTTCGGGCATCGCGTAAGGCCTGTATCCATTGCTCTGTAGTCAGTTCATTCTGCGTATGTTTATCGTAATCGGTAGGGTTGTAGCAAAAAGCGCAATGCAGCGGGCAGCGATAAGTGACTTCAGCAAGCAGCCACAGCGGCTGAGTATGCGTGATATTAGCCGCTACGCCATTATTCTGCGCTTGCGACTGGATCTCTTTTTGTACGACTGACTCACCTAATGATGTTTGTGTCATTTTGCTACTCCTAAATTCTGGGCTGTTTACTTAACTTCGGTTAACTTTTTCCTAGTTAACTTTACTAGGTTAACTTTACTACGTTAATTTACTAGTTAATTTTTCTCAGCCAAGTCTTGCCCACCGCCAAATCGAACATACCTATAATGTCATCTTCAATGCCATCAGCCTCAGGGAACGCTGCTTTCAATTCTGTGACGATATTGCCTACCGTTGCTTTACCGTCCACACGTTTAATGACTTCCCCTGCACCACCATGAAGTTTGACCATGCCTTCAGGGAAAAGTATCACGTAACTTTGCTGTGCTTCTTCCCATTGAAAACGATGATGCAAAGCAATGGCATATATATCTGAATGTTGTATGTTATTTTCCATATTCAAGCCTATTCAAAGTTGACGACAGGCTGACGGAGGTAATCGCGTCCTTCTACCTTGATATCGGTGGATGCCAACATAATTGAATCGGCAATAACCCAAAGTACATTCAACTTGAATTGCAAAATATCTAAGGCTTTCAATTGCATTTCGCGAGATGTACTAAAGTAATCTAGTGTTACGCTTAGACCCTGCTCTACATCGCGGCGTGCTTCGGTTAGACGCTTTTTAAAATAACTTAAACCATCTTCCTTGATCCAGGGATACATGGTTGGCCATGAGCTGATACGCTGTTGATGGATATGCGGTGCGAATAACTCAGTCAAGCTGGAGCAAACTGACTCCTGCCAAGAGCGTTGTTTTGCGAAATTGATATAGGCATCTACCGCAAAGCGAACACCTGGGCTGACCATTTTAAGCGATGTCACTTGTTCACGCGTTAACCCAACTGCCTCACCTAGTTGTATCCATGCTTCAATACCACCCACTTGGTCTGGCTGGCCATCA
>JACDEP010000206.1:512-2837 GCA_013816325.1 Methylotenera sp. | reverse complement strand
GCTTTAGGCTGAGCGTCTTTAACCGTATTCTCTTTGGCTTTAACACTTTGTGCCTGACTGGTTTTAGACTCGATACTTTGTTTCAGAAGTGCCATGATATCGACGATATTTGAAGCTGGCGCGGCTTCAGGTGGTGCGCTCTCATCTAATATCTTCGTTTGCTTGGATTTGATTCTTTTATCGATAAGTTTCATGAGGTCATTGCGGTAATTATCTTTGTAGAGCTTAGGGTTCCATTTTTCGGTCATGCCCTCAACCAAAGATAAAGCCATTTGCACTTCCTTGGGTGATACCGCGGTTTTGCCAGTGAGCGTTTTAGGGACCTTGTATTGATCCATGGCATGCATGTCATCCGAATAGCGCAGCAGGTTGAGCACGATCATGTCTTCAATGGGTATTAGCGCTGCAATATGTTGTTTTACGCGGATGACGACCTGCGCTACAGCAATCTTGCCGGATTTCTTTAAAGTCTCACGCAATAATGCATAAACCTTATCGCCACCTTTGGATGGCGCAAGGTAATAAGGCTGCTCGTAATAAATAGGGGAGACTTCCTCGGCATCAATAAAAGCCAAGATATCAATAGTCTGTGTGGCTTCAGGGTTCGCTCTTTTAATATCTTCTTCACTAATCACTACGTACTGGTTATCTTCAAACTCATAACCCTTAACGATGTCTTTCCATTCCACTTCTTTACCGCTTTTTTTATTAATGCGTTTATACCCAATAGGTCCAAAATCACGCTTATCTAGCATAGATAGATCCAGCTGCTGCGAACTTTCTGCTGAATATAAATCCACTGGTATATGAATCAGCCCGAAACTGATTGCTCCCTTCCACAATGGTCTTGGCATGGTCTTATCCTATTGAATCAACTGAATAATTATAAATTTAGAAATAATTTTAAGTTGTCATGGCTGAGCTGATTGTGTTGTAAGATTTTTCCTATACAGGCCTTGATCCGACCCACTGATAGCGTTCAGCAATAATTTAGCTGACCTCTATTTGGCTAAACCGTATTTGGCTGAACTTGCTTTGGCTGAACTTGCTTTGGCTGAACTTGAAACTTTGCCCCCGGTCACATCAGTTCATTGGCACACCACTTTAATTAGTCGCCAGTTTATTGATGAATATTCCCAACATAGAGATCAAGTATGGATTTAGTTGTCGCGAAACCTGAGGGCCTATATTGTCCACCGGGCAATTTTTATATCGACCCATGGCGACCCGTTGACCTCGCCGTCATTACTCACGGGCACGGTGACCATGCACGAACGGGAAGTAGTCATTACCTTGCAGCAGCAGCGGGAGAAGGCATTCTACGTAAACGGTTGGGGGCAGATATTAACCTGACAGCGTTGCAATACGGCGAGAGTATCAATCATCACGGCGTTAAGGTAAGCCTGCACCCAGCCGGCCATGTGCTGGGTTCTGCTCAAGTCCGATTGGAATACAAGGGCGAAGTCTGGGTGGCTTCCGGCGATTATAAAATTGAGGACGATGGCACCTGCGCCCCCTTTGAAAGTGTGCCTTGCCATACCTACATCACCGAATCCACCTTCGGTTTGCCCATCTATCAATGGCGACCGCAAGCAGAGATTTTTGCTGACATTAACCAATGGTGGCAAAGCAATGCAGACAACAATCGCACCAGCGTGTTGTTCTGTTATGCATTCGGCAAGGCCCAGCGGTTACTTTCCGGTTTGAATCCTACCATTGGGCCGATACTCGTTCATGGCGCGGTAGAACCTTTAAACCGTGTTTACCGTGAAGCGGGAGTGGCATTGCCTCATACCCAATACGTGAGTGAGATGACCGACACCACGCAAATACGCAAGAGCATCGTATTGGCGCCGCCTTCCGCACAAGGGACTAGCTGGATGAAACGCTTTGGCGACTATTCAGACGCCTTTGCCAGCGGCTGGATGCAGTTGCGCGGTACGCGCCGCCGCCGTGGCGTAGACCGCGGCTTTATTATGTCTGACCATGCGGATTGGCCGGGCCTACAAAGCGCGATCACTGCAACGGGCGCCGAGCGCGTATTCGTCACGCATGGCCAGGTGAATGTGATGGTACGCTGGCTGCGCGAACAGGGTTTAGATGCACAAGGATTCAGCACTGAATACGGTGAGGAAGCTGCTGAAGCTGAGACTGACATTCAAGTGGATGCGGCCAGTAATGACGAGGCCCATATTTGAAAGCTTTTGCTGACCTTTATGCAAGCCTTGACGCTACAACGAGCAGCAATGCCAAGCTTGCAGCGCTCCAGGAATACTTCCTTAACAATACGGAAGAAGATGCAGCTTGGGCTGTCTATTTCCTTTC
>JACDEP010000206.1:0-502 GCA_013816325.1 Methylotenera sp. | reverse complement strand
TTATTGCGTGAATTAACCTTATACGCTTCAGCATTGCCCGAATGGCTGTTTGAAGAAAGTTACCAAGCGGTAGGTGATTTGGCGGAAACCATGACGCTATTGTTGCCGGAATCCAGCCATACCTCGGAAGACGGCTTAGCGATTTGGGTAGAACAGAAACTTTTACCTTTACGCGGCCTGCAGCCAGAACTATTGATGCAACAATTATTACCTTTGCTACTGGGACTGGATAAACGCAGCCAACTCGTCTGCATCAAGCTTATTACCGGTAGCTTTCGTGTCGGCGTTTCCCGGCTGCTGGTCACCCGAGCCCTAGCCGCTGTAGCGGGCATAGACGCCAAACGCATTGCCCAGCGGCTAGTTGGTTATACAGACCTATCTGCCCGACCGAGCGCCGCACATTACCAACGGCTCATTGCTCCCATTAATGAAGATGTAGATGAGCGTCTCGAAGGCCAGCCCTACCCATTTTTTCTGGCGCATCCTTTGCAATTGCTCACGG
>JACDEP010000093.1 GCA_013816325.1 Methylotenera sp. | reverse complement strand
CCACTGGAAGTCATAGTTACAAGCATTCGCAAGGTTGAATGGGACACCATGCGAGCTAATTTCTTTGCGGTGACGCCACCGGGCCTGCTGGATAATTACCCTGCCAATTACATCAGTAGTTTTCACCTGCCTTTAGCGGCGGACGCACCTTTAAATCAATTGATAAAAGATTATCCGAATATCACTGTGATTGATGTTGCCGCGCTTATGCAACAAGTGCGAGGCATCATGCAGAAAATGAGCGATACCATTCAATATGTGTTTATTTTTAGCTTAATTGCCGGTATTGCAGTGCTCTATGCAGCGCTTGTGGCAACCCGAGAAGAGCGCATTTCCGAAGCCACACTGATGCGGGTATTCGGCGCCACTAGGCGACAAGTCAGTATTGCTTATATAGCGGAGTATGCCTGTATAGGGGTGATAGCAGCTTTTGTGGCGAGTATCGCCGCAAACTTGTTGGCTTATTATGTTAGCAAGCAAATCCTGGATATTCCCTTCCAATTCAATGCTGGCCTAGCAGGCTTAATATTGGCAATTGCTACTGTGATTATTCCTATCTTTGCGTGGCTAGGCTTACGTAGCTTTTTAAATGTACCACCAAGACAGCTTCTTAATAGTATCTAACGGAGAATATATTAATGGTTGTATACAGCCGATATGGTGGTTATATACAACCACGTTTAGTCGTATAATTCATGTAACTAGACCATTTTTCTTTTTAGATATTGATTATATTCATAATTTTCTTAAATAATATAAAGCTGATTTTGGATTGCTTTTTGCTGCTATGAAAGCGTGAACGTTATTAATAATTTAGGGAATCACATGCAGAAGACTTTACAACCAAAAATCATCCTCGTTGCAATTGTAGCGGCTTATGCCTTGCCTGCATTAGCTGAAAATAAAGCAGAGGTATTCGAAACCCAGGCAGTTGAAGTGGTTGGTACTACGCCATTGCCGAGCATTGGTACACCCATCAGTCAAGTGCCTTCTAATGTGCAAACTGGTTCTTACCGTGACTTTGGCCAACAACAATCGCTGAATTTGTCGGAATACCTTGATAACAACTTAGGCTCGGTTAATACCGCAAACAGTGTGGCAAATCCTTATCAAGCGGACGTATCATTCCGTGGCTTTACCGCATCGCCACTATTGGGCACCCCACAAGGTTTATCCGTTTATATGGATGGTGTGCGTGTCAATGAGGCGTTTGGTGATGTGGTGAACTGGGACCTGATCCCAGCCAATGCAATTGCCAATATCAACCTCATTCCTGGTTCAAACCCTTTATTCGGCTTGAATACCTTAGGGGGCGCACTTGCGATTCATACCAAAAGCGGTAGCGATTTCCCAGGAGTGAAAGCCACAGCATATGGCGGTTCATGGGGGCGTCGTGCGTTCGAATTTGAAGCGGGAGGGGCAGATAAAGATAAACACCTGGATTATTTTGTCGCTGGGAATATATTCAAGGAAAATGGCTGGCGTGATCATTCGCAAAGTGACGTGAAACAAATTTTTGGCAAAGTAGGCTGGCAAGACGATAAAAGCGACCTAGATTTATCCATAGCGCTAGCTGATACTTTTTTAGAAGGTACACAGGCCGTACCCCTATCAACTTACAACAAACCAGAGAAAGCCTATACCTACCCAGATTCCATCGGTAATGAGCTTGCAATGATCACCTTGAAGGGCAGCCATTTCATTACAGAAGACAATTTAATAGCGTCAAATGTGTATTACCGTAAAAATCGTACTAAAGGTTTTAATAGTAATGCTGAAACGGTTGCACCAGGGGACTCAAGCAATATATCCACATTGACAGACCAGGATGGCTTCGGCGCAGCTTTGCAATTAAGCTTATTAGGCGATGTTGCAGGACATAAAAACCAGTTTACCGTAGGCACAAGTGCTGATTTTGGCCGTACGGATTTTACCAGTGATTCATTTGAAGCCACTGTGGTAGGACATGAAACGGTGACTGATGATCCACAAACTTCTAATGGCATGGTGAGATTGAAAACCCGAAATGATTATTACGGTATTTATGCTACCGATACTTTTTCTGTGACAGATCAATTGCACCTAACATTTTCTGGTCGTTACAATGTTGCCAAAATTAAGTTATCAGGTTTTAGTGTAGACGACTTAGGCGCAACTGGGGACTTAAACGGTGACCACACCTACACCCGCTTTAACCCTGCAATAGGCTTAAATTACAATCCAAGTACAACACTTGGCTTCTACGGTGGGTATAACGAGGGTATGCGTGCTGCTACACCGGTTGAGCTTAGCTGTGCAGATGAAAACCGACCATGCGCATTGCCCAATGCTTTTGCTGCGGATCCACACTTGAACAAAGTGGTCGCCAAGACTTATGAAGGCGGCGTGCGCGGCAAGCTGGCAGAAAAGGTAAATTGGAACGTGGGTTTATATAATACGCAAAATACCGATGACATTCAGTTTATCGCAAGTAACTCAACAGGCTTTGGTTTCTTTAAAAACGTGGGTGAAACACGCCGCCGTGGCCTGGAAATGGGTTTGAATGGCAAGTTTGACCGTTTATCTTTAGCCGTGAACTATGGATTGGTAGATGCTTCTTACCAATCTAATTTTACTGTAGGCTCACCAGCTAACAGTACAACAGATGGCAGCGGCCAAATACAGGTCACCAAAGGTGACCGTATTCCAGGCATTGCACGCCAAACCCTCAGGTTAAGAGTGGCGTATGACTTTACCCCCGCATGGAATATCGGCACAAATCTAGTGCTAGCTTCCGGCCAATATGCTCGCGGTGACGAAAATAATGAAGATATAAACGGCAGGGTTCCAGGCTACGCAGTCATGCACTTGGATACGCATTACAGCTTGAATGAAAACTGGAAATTATTCGCTAAGGTGAATAATGTGTTTGATAACAAATATGCCACTTTCGGCGTGCTAGGTGAAAACATTTTTAATGCCCAGACACCTGAACAGTTCCGTTCCCCAGCTGCGCCACGTGCGGCCTGGGTAGGTGTAACTTACGAGTTCGGACGCAACAAAACAGCCTCGGCTGAAGTGGATAACGATTAGGAGTACCGGTTTGCAATTAGCCCATTTATCCAGTGAAATGGCAACGATAATAAAGCAAAAGTCAAAACTGCTGATTGTCGAAGATGAAGCTTTGTTTGCGCGTGCAGTGATGCGTCGCTTGCAAAAAGCCGGGTATGAATGTGAGCATGTGGAATCTTTGCAAAATGCTAGGCTAATTCTTAAGCAATTTTTACCAGATATCGTATTGCTGGATATGCGCTTGCCGGATGGCAACGGTATGGATTTACTAGCTGAGTTTGTAGCAAAAAACGCGATTGTTATCGTCATGACTGCGCATGGTGAGATTAGCGATGCGGTGAATGCAATCAAGCAGGGCGCGATGGATTATCTCAAGAAGCCTATTGATTTGGAAGAGTTGCTGCTTTCTATCCAGAAGGCCGAAACGGCCGCAGTACGTAGCACTAGCCTCGATTATTCGCGGCAACGCAATACGCATGAGGCAGAAGGAGTAGAGCTGCTAGGCGAAAGCCTTGCGATTCAATCTGTCAGGATGCAGGTAAAACGCATTGCCCAGTTGGTGGCCAGTAATACTGTGCCGCCTACGGTGATGATTAGCGGTGAAACCGGTACCGGTAAAGATGTTGCTGCACGATTGCTGCATCTTTCGTGTGCCAATAGCGATAAGCCTTTTGTGCATGTGGATTGTGCATCTTTACCTGGAGAGCTCATCGAAAGTGAGCTTTTTGGGCACGAAAAAGGCGCTTTCACTGGGGCTTTAACTACGCGACCAGGCTTAATAGAAGCGGCAGAAGATGGCACTTTATTCCTGGATGAAATTGGCGAGTTGCCATTAACTTTGCAGGCAAAACTTTTGAATGTATTAGAACGCCGGGTCGTAAGGCGTTTAGGCTCTACCAAAGAGCGGCCGGTTCCAGCGCGTTTTATTGCTGCAACCAACCGAGACCTGCATGAAATGTCGCTTAATGGCAGGTTCAGGCAAGACCTTTATTTCCGCTTGAATGTAATGAGCATTGCCATGCCGCCGTTACGTGAGCGAGGCGACGATACCATACTACTAGCGCGTCATTTTGCCGCGCAAACGTCAAGGCGTTACGGTTTAACTGCGCCATTGTTTTCTACGGCGGCCATCAATATAATAGAAAAATACCCTTGGCTGGGTAACGTTAGGGAATTAAAGCATCAGGTGAGCCGTGCCATGCTGCTTAGCCATCAAGGTCACATTACAGAAATCGATTTAGCGTTACCCATGCACCCGTTGATGCAATCTTCTAGTCCCATTCCCGGCGTACAAACCACGCTGGATGAGGCTGAAAAAACTATCCTCGTACTAGCGCTGACTGAAGCCAAAAACAATGTGTCAGAAGCTGCGCGCAAGCTTGGCATCACGCGTATGACCATGCGTTACCGCATGGATAAGCATCAAATAAAATCCTAGCTTTCCTCTGTCATTCTTGGAAACTTCAGTCATTTCAAAATGACTGAAAAATAGCTACATGGTATGATTTCACCTATCTGAAATCGAAAGAATTCCATGCAAATCGGTACCCCCTTAAGTTCAAACTCTACGCGTGTCATGCTATTAGGCAGCGGCGAGCTTGGCAAAGAAGTCGTCATCGCACTGCAACGTTTAGGGGTTGAGGTAATTGCGGTGGACCGTTACAAAAATGCACCCGGTCACCAAGTTGCCCATCGCGCGCACGTGATCGACATGACAAATGATCAGGCACTTCGTGACCTAATCGCCCTAGAAAAACCACACCTCATTGTTCCAGAAATCGAAGCGCTTAATACCAGTACGCTGGCAGATATTGAAGCTGCTGGCATAGCAACCGTCATCCCTACTGTTAAGGCCGTGCAATTGACGATGAACCGCGAAGGTATTCGTAGATTAGCCGCCGAAGAGCTGAGTTTACCTACTTCTCCTTATGCGTTTGCTAAGAGTGAAGCCGAATTACAAGCTGCGATTGACGCCGGAATAGGCTACCCATGTTTTATTAAGCCTACAATGTCGTCCTCCGGCAAAGGTCAATCCCGTATCACCCAAACCTCTGAAATCAAAACCGCTTGGGAGTATGCAGCGACCGGTGGTCGTGTGAATCAAGGCGTAGTGATTGTTGAAGGACAAATTGACTTTGATTATGAAATCACTCTATTAACTGTGCGCGCTAAAAACGCACACGGCGAAATTGAAACCTATTTTTGTGAGCCGATTGGCCACTTGCAAGAAAAGGGCGATTATATTGAAAGCTGGCAGCCACAAGCGATGACAACAGCAGCTTTGCAAGAATCAAAACGTATTGCTAAAGCAGTGACGGATAGTTTAGGCGGTTTAGGATTGTTTGGCGTTGAGTTATTCATAAAGCAGGACAAAGTATGGTTCTCGGAAGTGAGTCCGCGCCCGCACGACACCGGTATGGTGACGATGGCGAGTCAGCGTTTCAGCGAATTTGATTTACACGCACGTGCAATCCTCGGATTACCTGTCGATGTGAGGCTGCGTGATAGCGCAGCCAGCGCTGTGATATATGGCGGCCATGAGTCCCTAAATTTAGCATTTGATGATGTAGAAAAAGCATTAGCGGTGCCAAACAGTGATATTCGTTTGTTCGGTAAGCCAGAGTCATTCTTGCGTAGGCGCATGGGGGTGGCCTTGGCTACCGGTAAGGATGTTGCCGAAGCGAGATCACGCGCCAAACTTGCAGCCAGTCTTGTGAAACCTAAAGTTGTTTAATTATCTCTATATAAAGCTATGTTAAATAAAATCGAAGAAACGGGTAGCAGTAAAAGCACCTTCTTTGAGTTGCTGGGCGGTGCCGAGAGTGGCACTGAAAATATACGTAAATTGGTAGAGACCTTTTACGATGTAATGGAGAGCGACTCTAAAGCTAAACCTATTCGCGCCATGCATCCGGCAGATTTAACCTCTGCGCGTGAAAAGTTATTTATGTTCCTGACCGGCTGGACAGGTGGGCCGCAGCTTTATATCGAGCGCTACGGGCATCCTTTTTTGCGTAAACGGCATTTGCCATTTGCGATTGATGAGTCTGCCCGAGACCAGTGGATGTATTGCATGATACAAGCCATGCAGCAGCTGGGTTACGACGATAAACTCATGACAAAACTAGCTGAGCAACTATATGGCGTCGCAGATTTCATGCGTAACCATTAACTTGCTCATTTTATTAACACCAGTTATTACCTGCCAGCCTTCGGCTATTTACTTCTTAAGCCACCTAGTAACACAGCTACCGGTTTTTTGTTCGCTTGTGACGACTTGATGTTTGAGGCCTCTTGAGCTATCGTTGCCTCGTAAGGCTTATCAAACCACGGGTCTGAAGGTTTTTTCTTAGGTAACATACGTTTTGTTTCACCATGTATACCTGATGAAGCATCATGATGGCTAGTGCTGCTGCGAGGTTTGCTCTCACTAGTTTTTGTACGGCTAGCGCTTGTTGTCCTAGTACTATGCTTTTCGATGACCACTATTTCTTTAGGGATTTGACGCTTGATCAGCTTTTCAATCTCGGTGAAATACTTTTCTTCATCCGAACTCACAAATGAAATCGCAATACCTGATGCGCCTGCACGGCCTGTACGGCCAATACGGTGTACATAATCTTCCGCCGCGCTAGGAATCTCATAGTTGATTACCATAGGCAAATCGGTAATGTCCAAACCACGGGCAGCAACATCGGTTGCTATCAAGGCAGTTACGGTACCGGCTTTAAACGCATCAAGCGCTTTGATACGCTCTTGCTGTGTTTTATCCCCATGAATTGCATCGGCGGCAATACCAGCACGCTCCAGACTGCGACTCAGACGGCTTGCGGTAAGTTTTGTCTTAGTAAAGACAATGACTTGTTTCGCGTCAGCGACTTTTAATATTTGGGTGAGTAGTGCTTCTTTGTCAGATTGTTCAACCTGATACACTTTTTGTGTTACGTTGTCGTTGGTGGCATTGCTGCGCGCCACTTCAATCAACTGCGGTTTCGTTAAGAAATCATCAGCTAACTTTTTAATCTCGTTTGAAAACGTAGCGGAGAACATCAAGTTCTGCCGCTGTTTCGGCAACAATGCCAAAATACGTTTCAAATCAGGCATAAAGCCCATGTCCAACATCCTGTCAGCCTCATCAAGGACCAAAATCTGTACCTGATTGAGCTGCAGTGTTTTTTGTTCAATATGATCTAACAAACGACCAGGCGTAGCCACCAATACTTCAATACCGGATTTCAAATGCGGCGTTTGGGTCTTGATATCTACACCGCCATATACCACCAAAGAGCGTAAGGGCGTATGTTTCGCATACACTTTTACGCTTTCCTCTACTTGGATTGCAAGTTCACGCGTTGGCGTTAAAATCAACGCGCGTACTGGGTGCTTAGCCGGAGAGGCACTATTACTTGCGAGCGGTAATAGCTTTTGCAGCAAAGGTAATGCAAATGCTGCAGTTTTACCCGTACCGGTTTGTGCGCCTGCCATGAGGTCCCCACCCGCCAAGGCGACAGGAATAGCCTGCGCCTGGATGGGTGTAGGCGTGGTATAGCCTGATTCCGTGAGCGCTTTCAGTAACTCGGGCGCTAATCCCAGAGTGTCAAAACTTGGAATATCAATACCTTGGATATCAACACTTTGGATATCAATACTTGGAATATCAATATTTACTACATCGGTCATTTGTTTAGTCATAGTCAATTCAGATTATACAAAGCTACGTGGACGACGTGGTGTGCTGCTGCCAGCGCCTGCAAAACCACGTGAATCAGCGTTACTGCGCGGAGCGCTACGGCCTTCGCTGCGACCTTGTGAACGACCAGCTTCGACTTTCACACCGTCACGACGGGTTGGGGCTGAAGAACGGTCAGCACGTGGTGCATCAGTGCGTGTTTCGCTACGGCCTTCATAACGTGCGCTTAGTACGCGGTTGTCATTTCGGTTAGCATCTGGGCGGTTGCCACGGTTGTCACTGCGTGAATCACCACGAGCAGCACCAGCTTGACCATCACGTGCATACGGTTTTTTACCAAACGCTACACTGTCACCAAAGCTGCGGTTAGGTGCACCGGCATTTGCAGAACTTGGACGCTCGCTACGGCTACGGTCACCACCTGCATTAGGACGGTCCCCAAAAGAACGTGGGCGGTCGCCAGCTGGCCTTTCTGTGCGGGCAAATTCTGGCCTGCCAGTATTGCCA
>JACDEP010000205.1 GCA_013816325.1 Methylotenera sp. | reverse complement strand
CTCTTGGATATAACTTGGCGGATAGGCTCCTTTGCATACATATACTAGCGCACCTATCATATTGCGTACTTGGTGTTGCAAAAAAGCATTAGCGCTAAAGTTGAATATAAAGTATTTGCCTGCGGCAAGCACCTCCGATTTTTTTAAATGCCGGATGGGTGATTTAGCCTGGCATTCCGAGGCACGAAATGCGCTAAAATCATGTTCTCCAATCAGGTAGGATGCCGCTTCTGTCATTGCAGCAATATCCAGCGGTAAATGAAACCAGCCAGCTTTAGTTGCCATTAAAGATGAGGCTACCGGAGCGTTATATAGCAAGTATTGGTAACTACGTTGGTAAGCCGAGAACCTAGCATGAAATGCTTCTTTTACTTCATGCGCCCATTCTACACGCACGGTAACGGGCAAATGAGCATTTACCCCGCGAATCCATGCTGACAAAGGTCTCGCGCTTTCGGTATCAAAATGAACTACTTGACCATATGCATGAACTCCAGTATCGGTGCGGCCTGCGGCATGGACCCTGATTGGATGTTGTGCGATAGCAGCAATTGCCGTCTCAAGCGCATCCTGAATACCACAGCCATTAGGCTGACTTTGCCAGCCGCAAAATAATGACCCATCGTAAGATATCCCTAGTGCAACTATCATGCCTCTAGACCTAATAAAAAAGGTAGTTTTTGAGAATGCATATACCTTAGCGAAACCCTTATTAAAATTAACAACCGATTAAATCATTAGCCATCCATTTGAAAAGCTGTGGTTAAAACCACAATACTTTATAACTGGCTGCCTATAGAAAGTGGATAATTAAACAAAAAAAGCCGAGCATTTGCTCGGCTTTCGGTATTTTTCAAACAACCAACTAAGCTAAGCTGGATAATAACTGCTGAGCGCGAACCTGCTGATGTGGCCCACCCTCTTTGATAACCTCTTCCAGCAATTCACGTGCCCCCTCTTTATCATCCATATCAATATAAGCTGCAACTAAGTCCAGCTTAATATTGACGTCTTCCGATTCGGGTGCTGATGGCGAAGTGAAGTCGATATCCGGCATGGTATCCGTTGTAACATCGGTGTCAGTTAGCTCTGTAATTATTAGCTCCGAATTTGGCTCAGTGAGATCAAGGCTAATGGTAGATAAGTCAAACTCATTAGCTCCTTCGGACATGGTAATAGGGTCATCCACCGTCGCAGTTTCATACACCTCAGGTAAGTCAAAAGAAATCTCAGAACTTTCCTTTTCTTCTGTACTGGGCTCATCGGCAAGCATACCCATGTCTAAATCAAATGAAATCTCATCTGATTTAATCTCATTGCTTATTGGGGCTACAACAGGGTCAGATGGTAGGTTAAAGTCCATATCAAAGTCATTAGCCAACACCTCTGGTTCATTAGCTTTGGCAGCAGGCATATCAAACGTTGGATCCATATCAAATGTAGTCGCAGTTTCAAAACTAGCTGTTTGCGGACTTTCTGTAGAAGTTGACATATCGAAGACCGGCAGATTGTCCATGGTTTTCATAGTGTCAGCTTCAAAGCTATCAGTTGTACCTAAATCAAAGTCACCCATGTCAAAGTCCATAGCGTTATCTTCAACCTTCGGGGTTGCTGATAAATTTGGTATAGAATCATTTAAAGGCTCTGCATTTACGCTGCCATCCAGCGAACCTAAGTCAAAAGAAATGGACTTATCTTCATTATTATTGATTGGATTGTCACTGATTGCGAAACTTTGCATTACTGCTGAACTTGCATCATCAGTGGCGGTATCAGTATCCAATGAGAAATCGAGATCATTTTCATCAGCAACCGATACATTCGCGAAATCCGAAATATCTAGTTTTTGTGTCGCTTCTGTAGAAGCAGTAGCGATTTTGCTTACATCATACAATGGATTTTCCGGCTCCATTGCTGCGCCTATTTCCGTAACCTTAGCCCAAGTAGGATCATCCGCACCTAATGTTGTATAAAGCTCTCCGGCAATAGCCTCAAAAGCTGAGGTATCTTTACGTGTCGCATACATCTCAAGAAGTTTAAGATGAAGCTCATAGCGTTTTGGCTCTTTGGAGATCGCATCTTTGAGGATTTCTTCCGCTTGCGCATCACGGCCATAGGCCATATAAACCTCGGCCTCAGCGATCGGATCTACATCATTGGTATCTATCATGCTGCCGTCTGCGCTTTGGGCAAAATCAGTCAGGAATGAGGTATCTGAAGTGCTAGCATTACCCGTTGTATTACCGAACACTGTATTAGCGCGTAAGCCGCCAGATGTCAAAATACCACGCTCAAAACTATCTAGATCTTTCCGGCGTTTATTGCGCAAGAACATCCACCCCGCCCCCAGCAATGCCAACCCTGCTATTCCTGCAAGAATGGACAAATCGATGCCTTCCATCAAGCTTTCCAAGAAACTTGGCTCAGCAACTGATAACGGCGCTACAGCAGGCGAAACTACTTTCTTATTTTCTACTTTAGGTTCTGCGGGGGTTGCGGCAGGCGCAGGGACTGGTGCTTGGTCAACCTTTGCAACTTCTGCAGGCTGAGTTGGTTCTTTGTTTTCAGCAATCAATGCCGGTGAAGGCGTGGGTACTGGCTGTGCTTCTGCTACTTTTGTCGGAGCTGGAACTTCAGAAGTTTTAGCAGTTTCAGCATTCTTCTGGGCATTTGCCATTGTCTGATTTTTTAATGCCAGCAATTTTTGCATATCTTGGATTTGTTTTTCCAATGCTGCGGTACGTTCCTGCGCTTCTTTCAAGGATTTTTCGCGAGCTGTTGTTTCTTCCTGGAGCGCTGTTATTTTTGCTTCAAATTCTTTAGCACCGTTACTCGCTTTGGCTTTATCGCCAGC
>JACDEP010000204.1 GCA_013816325.1 Methylotenera sp. | reverse complement strand
TAACATGCGTTGCCAGCATTTTTCCATAATCCATTTTGTAGATGTGGTCACCGGCCAAAATAAGAATATATTCCGCTCCACCTTCACGTAGTAGATCTACGTTTTGGTATACCGCATCAGCCGTACCTTTGTACCATTCTTCGGATATGCGTTGTTGTGCTGGGATAATATTGACGTATTCATTGAACTCACCACGCAGAAACCCCCAGCCTCGCTGGATATGCTGGATAAGGCTCTGCGCTTTATACTGGGTCGCTACGTTGATGCGACGAATGCCAGAGTTGATGCAATTTGATAGGGGGAAATCAATAATTCGGAATTTTCCGCCGAATTGCACAGCTGGCTTTGCACGCCAATCCGTTAAACTCTTCAAACGGCTTCCACGTCCACCAGCAAGGATAATCGCTACAGTATTTTTTGTTAAATTACTGATAAACCGCGCTGATTGATGATCCGGTGCCATGTTACCTCCTAATTATTTATTACGCGCTTTTAATATTATTAAAACAAGTTGGGCGCAATTCCTACTTATCCTCTAATGTAACAACATTAATTACAATTGTTACATTTTGTTACATTATAATCAGCCAACCACATTACAATCTAGTTGTTAGAGTTAAAAACTTAAAATAGTTTCTGTGGTCCTTGCTTATATTGACTATCTTATAGCATCCTGAAACCTATTTAATAAAGAAGAGCATCTTGGAAAAATCAAAAGCGACTTCACCGAAATTATCCGCAGCCCCCGTTATATCAAAAACGGATTTTAGATCCCTACAATTAATCCTTGATGCACAACATCACGATCCTTTCAGCTACTTAGGCCCACATGCCTATGGTGACGGCTTTGTGTACCGGACTTTTTTACCCCAGGCCACTGAAGTATGGATCAAAAATGGTAAGAACTGGGACCCATTAAAACAGACCCATGCGGATGGTTTTTTTGAATGGCAAGGTGATGTTGCACTCATCACACCTTGTTTGCTCAAGATAAATAGTGACGGTAATACATACGAGGTGTATGACACTTATTCATTTGCATCAACAATTACTCAAGACGAACTGCATTTATTTGGTGAAGGTCGTCTAAAGCAAGCTTACAAGACTTTAGGCGCGCAGTGTATGGCGCAAGACGGCATCGAAGGCGTACGGTTTTCCGTATGGGCGCCAAATGCTGAACGTGTGAGTGTGGTTGGTAGCTTTAACCTTTGGGATGGCCGCGTACATCCCATGCGAACCCATGGCAGTAGTGGTGTTTGGGAATTATTTATTCCACACCTCACCACGCATGACACCTATAAATTCGAGATCCGCAATCGTCATACTGGCAGCATATTGGTAAAAACAGACCCTTATGGATTTGAATTTGAACTGCGTCCCGGCACCGCTGCTAAAATCAGCAAAAGCAGTCACCAATGGAAAGATAAATCATGGTTGGCGGCACGTGAAAAACGTGATTGGCTGCATACGCCGTTTAACTGTTACGAGGTGCATTTGGGTTCATGGCAGCGTAACGACAAAGGCCATTTCTTAAGCTATCGTGAACTCGCGAATACATTAGTACCTTATATCGCAGAAATGGGGTATACCCACGTAGAGCTGCTACCTATTTCAGAGCATCCCCTGAACGAATCGTGGGGATACCAAACGACTGGCTATTTTGGTGTTACCAATCGCTTTGGCTCGCCTGATGATTTGCGCTTTTTAATCGATGCGCTGCATCAGATCAACGTTGGCGTCATATTAGACTGGGTGCCAGGTCACTTTCCTAAAGATGATTGGGCATTGGCGCGGTTTGATGGCACTGCCTTATATGAACATGAAGATCCTAGGTTAGGTGAGCACCAAGACTGGGGCACCTATATTTTCAACTATGGACGCAACGAAGTACGTAACTTCCTGATTGCCAATGCCTATTTTTGGTTCTCCGAATTTCATATCGATGGCCTGCGGGTAGATGCAGTAGCCTCTATGCTCTATCTGGACTATTCACGCAAAGCCGGAGAATGGCTGCCTAACCGATTCGGTGGCCGTGAGAATCTGGATGTCATTGATTTTCTGAAACAGTTGAATTTGATGGTTGGGGAAGATTTCCCTGGCGTCCTGACGATTGCTGAAGAATCAACAGCTTGGCCTATGGTCTCTAGGCCAGTATATTTGGGTGGCTTAGGATTCAGCATGAAATGGAACATGGGCTGGATGAATGACACACTTGCCTATATCGAAAATGACCCGATACATCGACGTTACCATCACGACAAGCTGACCTTCGGTCAGCTCTATGCTTACTCTGAAAACTTCGTACTGCCTTTCTCGCATGACGAAGTGGTACATGGTAAGCACTCCCTGTTAGATAAAATGCCAGGCGATGTTTGGCAGAAATTTGCCAACTTACGTTTATTGATGACTTACCAATTTACCGCACCGGGTAAAAAACTTAACTTCATGGGCAATGAGTTTGGGCAAGGTCGAGAATGGAACGTGAATACCAGCCTAGATTGGCACCTGCTCAGCGATGAATCCGCCGGGCATGCTTGGCACCGCGGTATTAAGTTGCTTAATAAGGACTTAAATCAGATTTATAAAGATTGTAATGCCTTGTATTCGCTTGACTTTGAATCGCACGGATTCGAATGGATAGACTGCCACGATAGCGATCAATCAATAATCAGTTTTATTAGGCGTGGCTTAGACGATAGTTTTGTTATAATACTGCTTAACTTTACGCCTGTATTACGCAGCCAATATCGCGTTGGCGTTCCAAAAGCCGGAAGCTATCATGAATTATTCAATAGTGATGCGAGCTGCTACGGAGGAAGCAATCAAGGCAACGGCGCCGGATTGCATACAGAAGACACCGCGTGGAT
>JACDEP010000092.1:6082-8357 GCA_013816325.1 Methylotenera sp. | reverse complement strand
CTCCGCGGTTAGTCACAAATAGCGCATCACTCAAACGCGTTTGCAGTATTTCTGACCTAGCCTCTTTTAGATAACGCGCTATCCAATCAACTGCCTCTTCACCCATTGGTACCAGTCGCGTTTTGCTGCCTTTACCAGTCACACGGACTACTCCTTCGTTAATACTAACCTCGGTAGCTTTTACACCGACTAACTCTGACACACGCAAACCGCAGGCATACAGTAACTCTAGCATTGCACGGTCACGCAGGCCTGCAGGCTCTGCAATATTAGGCGCATTGAGCAAGGCGATTACCTCATCTTCATTTAAGCTTTTGGGCAAACTGCGCGGCAATTTTGGTGACTGGATTTGCAGCGTTGGGTCTTTGCTGATTTTATTTTCGCGTAATAGAAAACGGTAAAGACGGCGCAGGCTGGCAATCAACCGGCCTATACTACGTGGCTTACTTAACGGAAATTTTACGGCAAGATATTGCTGGATATCGGCTTGATCTATTGTAAGCAGATGCTTGTTTTGCTTAGATAGCCAGAGTGCGAAAGTAGTTAAATCTAATCGATAACTTTCCAATGTGTTTTTAGACAAACCATCCTCAAGCCATAGGTGATCAATGAATGTGTCCAGTTCATTTGCGTCTTGGATAGAGAGTGCATGCTCACTCATATTTACTTAAATTTATACCTTCGTGCTTTAACAGCCATTTTTTTATTGCCAAGCCATTGGGCTTGCTTTGCATAAAGCCGCCAATGCTATTCTGCGCTACTACACGATGGCATGGAATGATTAAAGGCAATTGATTAGCACCGCCAGGCATTGGCCACAGCACGTGGCCCAGAGCCTATCTGCTGCGCTAGCTGGCCATAGGTACGAGTTTGACCCAACGGTATAGAGGCGATGGCTTGCCATACACGTTGCTGGTATGCAGTGCCATGAAGGCTCATAGGTAAGTCGAATGACATAGGTTTTTGCAGATATTGCGTAATCTGCTCATATGCTTGTGAGACTAAGGGATGTTCCGCTTGGTAACTGCTTGATAAGGAGGAGTCTGTCAAAAACTCAATCGCAAGTTGATTAGCATGTGCTGAAATAGCAATCGCACCGAAAGAAGTATTGATTAATGCATCATAGTTGCTCATGACCTTATGTTAAACGAAACTACATGGCATGCCCATATGCATCTTCAATGAAAATAAAAAAAGCCTCAAGAAAACTTGAGGCTTTTGTTTACAACAGTTGCTTACGCTTCTGCTGATTTATCTGCTGCTGGTGCCATCACTTCTTTTTCGCGTGACACTAATTTTTCTTTAATACGTGCTGATTTTCCTGAACGCTCACGTAGGTAGTAAAGTTTCGCGCGACGGACATCACCGCGACGTTTCAATTCGATTGAAGCGATCAATGGTGAGTAGGTTTGGAATGTACGCTCAACGCCTTCACCTGAAGAGATTTTACGTACGATGAATGATGAGTTCAAACCACGGTTACGTTTAGCGATTACAACGCCTTCATATGACTGCACACGTTTACGTGTACCTTCAACAACGTTTACGCCCACTACTACTGTATCGCCTGGTGCAAAGTCAGGGATTGTCTTGCCTAGACGGGCAATTTCTTCCTGCTCTAGCATTTTAATAATATCTGCCATTTTTTATATCCTTAATATTCGCTTTTGGTTTAAATCTTAGGTTTTAGGTTTTAAATCTAATGACTATCCTTGGCGAGTTCCTTTTAGTTATGAAGAAACTTGTTCCTACTTATCAGAACTATTTTCAAGTTCTTTGAGTAGCCGTGCTTCTTCTTTCGTCAACGGCCTTGCGGCCAATAAATCGGGACGCTGATCCCGAGTTCTTTGCAATGACATTTTCAAACGCCACTGTTTAATCTTCGCATGGTTACCAGACATCAATACTTCTGGTACGCGTCTACCTTTATATTCTTCTGGCCGCGTGTAATGCGGGCAATCCAGCAAACCATCTACAAACGAGTCTTCAATTGCAGAATCACCATCACCCAAACTGCCTGGTAATTGCCGAACTATCGCGTCTATCAAGGCCATGGCAGGTAACTCACCGCCACTCAGTACATAATCACCGATGGAGATTTCTTCATCCACTTGCGCGTCTATCAGGCGTTGATCAACCCCTTCATAACGGCTGGTGAGTAATACCAAACCTTGTTTCTGACTCAATTGCATCACTTTTTGATGCGTCAGCGGTTTACCCGCTGGTGAAAGATGGATAACCCAGCTTTGTTCTTTTAATTCTGCAGTTTTTACTT
>JACDEP010000092.1:0-6072 GCA_013816325.1 Methylotenera sp. | reverse complement strand
TCCAGTGGCTCGGCCAGCATTACCATGCCAGGGCCGCCGCCAAACGGTCTATCATCTACCGTTTTGTGATTATCAATCGTGAAATCTCGTGGGTTCCAACACTGCAAATCATATATCTTTTGCTTAAACGCCCTGCTGGTAATGCCATACTTAGTGATGGCATCAAACATTTCAGGAAACAATGTAATTACGTCAAACCTAAAACTCACAATCAGTTCTCCATAATCACATCTTGATTAGTCAAAGTACTTAAAAGTCTTCGTCCCAATCCACCAGCATCGTTTTTGCTTCTATATCTACTTCTAGCACCACCGCTGCGATAAATGGTAGTAATTTTTCTTCATTTTTCGGTGTACCGTCTTTTTTGATTACCAGCACATCATTAGCGCCAGTTTCAAATACATCGACTATCGAACCAAAGTCAATATCTTGCTGGTTCTTAACGTTCAAACCAATCAAGTCGGACCAGTAATACTCGTTTTCATCAGGCTTTGGCAATTGCTCTCTTGGCACCGCTATTTGCTTGCCTTTGCAAGCAAATGCAGCGTCGCGGTCATCAATACCTACTAGCTTTACCACCAACACATCGTTGTGGACCTTTGCGGTTTCAACCTGATACTCGCGCCAATCTTCACCATTACCTAGCCACCAAGTATCGTAGTCAAACAGCCCATCCAGCACTTCGGTATCCGGCACTATTTTTAGCCAGCCAAAAACGCCATAAGGCGCAACGATGCGCCCCATGACTACCATATTATTCATAGCTCTTCACCAGGCAGTAGCGTGAAGATATTACTTAAACTTAAGCGACTTCAGTTGGAGCGTCTGGAGCTGAAGTGTCAGCAACTTCTACTGAAGCGTCCGCCTCAACCGCTGGAGCTTCTACTGCAGCAGCGGCTTCTGCTTCGGCAGCAGCTTTAGCGGCTTCCTTAGCTTGTGCAGCTTCTTCTGCGGCTTTTGCATCAGCTTCAGCTTTTGCAGCGTCAGCAGCAGCTTTAACTTTAGCTGCTTCAAGCGCAGCGGCTTTAGCTTTAACAGCTTCTGCTTTGGCAGTGTCTTTCGCTTTAGAAGCGATTGCGTGTTCTGGGCCTTTAGCGTGGAATTTAACCAAGCGTGCAACTGTATCTGACAGTTGTGCGCCATTGCTTTGCCAATGAGTGATGCGTGCTTCATCAACACGTAGGCCTTCCGCACCAGCTTTAGCTGATGGATTGTAAAAACCAACGCGTTCAATAAAACGGCCATCACGACGGTTACGTGAGTCAGCAACTACAATATTGTAGAAAGGAGTTTTTTTCGCGCCACCACGAGCTAAACGAATAATAACCATATCTTATGTTCTCTTTTTGAAAATTTATCGCAGAAAGGCGCGGATTTTACGCCATTTGAAGTAGTTTTGGCAAGTAGTTTCTACAGTAAAACATACAATTAACGGTTGATTATCAAATGTTTTGTAAAGTTGCGCCGACTTTTATTTACCAAGGTGCATTTTGTATCGTGTCGGGTCAGGCAAGCCTGCTGCTAAAAAGCCCCCACGCCTTAACCTGCAAGAATCACACAATCCGCATGCCTCGCCCTGACTATCTGCTTGGTAGCAGGAAACTGTCATTGCATAATCCACACCGAATGTAGTGCCTAGAGTCACAATTTCGGCCTTGGTCATATCTATCAACGGCGCATGAATGGTAATAGTTTTACCTTCAACTGCGCTTTTAGTGGCCAAATTCGCCATATCCTGAAATGCTTTTACATACTCACCACGGCAATCGGGGTAACCGGAATAATCCAACGCATTAACGCCGATGAATATATCTTGTGCCTCTAGCACTTCGGCCCACGCTAAAGCCAAAGACAGCATGATGGTGTTACGCGCTGGTACATAGGTGACCGGAATGCCCGTAGTTTCGCTCTCAGGCACGTCAATCGCATTGTCGGTAAGTGCTGAGCCGCCAAAAAGGGATAAATCGAGCTGAGCCGTTTTATGTACGCTTGCGTCCATTGCTATGGCAACATTATTCGCAGCATGCAATTCAGCGATATGGCGCTGATGATAATCTAAACTTAAGCAATAGCAATCGAAGCCTTGCTTGCGTGCAATCGCTAGGACTGTGGCAGAATCTAGGCCGCCCGATAATAAAACCACTGCTTTTTTCATACCTAACGATGACTTTCCAAAAAAAATACAGTTCTAGCAATGCTTATACAGAAAATAATAAAGAATAAAAGCTTTAGCGAAGCCCATTCGTCATCATAAAAGTCACCTCTAAAGAATGACAGCCAGACTGTTGGAAGAACAGCCTCATGCTATTTAAAAAGGCATCCCCACCATATATAATTGCTTAAGCATGAAATAAAAAATTATAGACACAAGTGATGCTCCTAGAAAAGAACTGGCCTATCGACAGGTCTAAAAAATAGCGCTTTTCTACTTCTAAACCCCCGGCCGTTCACCCCAAAGTATCTTGTGTAGCTGTATTTGCAACCTCACGGGCAATCTATCCGTAAGCACCCATTCTGCAAGCTCGGTAGGGTTGACTTGCTGATATACAGGCGAAAACAATACCGTGCATTTTTCAGCTAGTTTATGACTTGCTAAAATCTCTTTTGCCCAGTCGTAATCTGTGCGATTGCACAGTACAAACTTCACTTCATCCGTGGTTTTGAGGTGAACCAGATTACCCCAAATATTATTTTCCACCTCTCCAGAGCCTGGTGTTTTAACATCCAAAATCACCGAAACACGAGGTTCTACTGCCTTGGTATCCATTGCACCCCCGGTTTCCAAGGAAACTGAATAGCCAGCATTGCATAGGCTCCTGAGTAATGCGTGGCAATCTTTTTGCGCTAGCGGTTCGCCGCCTGTCACCGTGACATATTTGGCACCGTATTCAGCTACTTTGAGCAAAATCTCACTGATTTCCATATTGCTACCACCACTAAATGCATAGGCGGTATCGCAATATACACAGCGCATTGGACAGCCGGTAAGACGCACAAACACTGTAGGCAAGCCGACACGTGTGCTTTCACCTTGCAGCGAGTAGAAAATTTCGTGAACTTTGAGTTTCATGAGTAAGTTATGGATACCGAACCTGAAGAATTGCAGACGATAAATGCGCTAAAAAAATAGCGCCAACATCGCTTGGCGCTATTTTAACTTAAAAACTTAATTAAGCTGATGTTTACTGAGGTATTACCTGATTGCTTCTAAAGCTTTCAAGCGTTTTTGTGCGGTTGGTGTAACTTCGCTATTCGGGAATTTGGCAATTAAATCCTTAAGCGTTTTCTTGGCGTTCGCCACTTGCCCTAGCTGGATTTGGCTATTTGCCATGTTAAACATGGCATCGGCTGCTTTCACACTTTCTGGGTGGGTATCTAGTAATTTTTGCTGCGTAGCAATCGCCGATTTATAGTTTTTTAACGCAAATTGTGAATAGCCCAAGCCATAGATAGCATCGCCTACCCATGTGCTGTTTGGATAGTCTTTTAGGAATTTATCATACGCATTAAAGGCATCTTTATGTTTGCCTTCTTTGGATAAGCCGTTTGCCAGCTCCAAAGTTTGAAACTCTTGTGAGCTTTTATCGGGTGTTGCGAGTGCGGCTGTTGTACCAGTTGCGGCTTGCTCTCCAGTCGAAGGAGGCGTGCTTTCCAGCTTACGTAGCCTCGTGTCAGTATCGGTATATAAATCTTTTTGACGCTGCTGCGCAGCATCCACATTATGGCTTGCCACTTCCAACTCGCCTTTAAGCCTCGCTACCTCTTGCTTGAGCGACTCTATCTGGTTCTGCATATCGCCCAACACTTGGCCTTTAGTAATCGCTTCAATAGCTGTAACGCGTTGTTCTAGAGCCTGCACATTTTTCTTCAGGTCGGTCAAACTTGTTTGAGTAGCCTGATTCTGGCTATTCATCGTTGCTTCTACTTCCAGTATCTTTTTACGCGCTTCTTTGTCATCAAATATAGCGGTGTGTCCAGCGATGGAATATAGTTGCGCAGCCAGTAACACACTAGCCAGAATCAGTTTTTTCATTTTATCTACTTTAATCTATTAGATATTAAATCGATCACTCGTTTTCGTAAGCAATGTCAACACGACGACTGCCTTGGAAACAAGCTTCATCCGCACAATTAGGCGTAGCTTTTTCTTCGCCAAAACTTACGGTTTCGATTTGTTTATCTTGTACGCCCAACAAGTTGAGTGATTTTTTCACTGCAACTGAACGACGTTGGCCTAGCGATAGATTGTATTCACGTGTGCCACGCTCATCAGTATTGCCTTGCAAGATCACTTTTGCATTGCCATTAGCCAATAAGTATTTAGCATGCGCTTCGATCACAGGCTTGAATTCAGCTTTGATTGAGTCACTATTATAGTCAAAATAGATATTGCGTTTTGACAAGATATTATTATGGTCTTTAAGTGGATTATTACCATTGTTAGCATTGCTATCGATAGCCACTTCTTTAATACCCGTGGTATCTGCATTTGGATCTGAAGGTTTTGTAGCGCTTTGTGACGATGGGCTTTTATCTTCTACTGATGCCGGTTTATCTGTCATTGGCGTGCTTTTACAAGCTGACAATACCAAAGCGAGCACTAAAGTGCCTAATATTTTTTTATTCCATACCTGCTGGGTTTTCATTTTATTCTCCTGTTAAATGATAAATGAATTCGTTACGTGCGCTGACAGTTATATAAATTGTTCAGGCTTACTATTTAGTTTAACAATGGCCCCCAGGCTGGCTCGCGGATATCGCCGCCAGACTCACTCAGCCGCTGTTTTATGCGCCCATCGGAAGAGACTGCTGCTAGCGCACCCTTACCGCCAATGCGCGTAGCGTACAGTATCACACGGCCATTTGGCGCGAAGCTTGGGGATTCGTCTTGCCCGCCGTCACTTAGCACTTGCACCTGCCCACTAGCCATATCCTGTAATGCTACGCGAAATTTACCGCCATCATTACGTATCATGGCAAGTGATTTTCCATCAGGTGAAAAACGCGGACTCAGGTTAAATGCACCGTCAAAAGTCACACGCTGCGCTTCGCCTCCAATAGAAGACACTTTATAGATCTGCGGTTTACCGCCGCGGTCCGAGCTGAAATAAACCCATCTACCGTCTGGTGACCAATTTGGTTCGGTATCAATGGAGTTGCTTTTGGTAATGAGCTTCAAACCAGTACCGTCTGAATTAATTGTATATACTTGAGAGTTAGAGCCATAAGTTAGCACGATGGCGAGCTTGCTGCCATCCGGCGACCAAGCCGGTGCACTATTATTACCTTTGAAATTAGCTAAGGTTAGGCGCTGGCCAGTCATGAGGGATTGTACAAATACAATCGGCTTTTTCTTTTCAAACGATACATATGCCAGCTTAGTGCCATCCGGTGACCAAGCCGGTGAAATAATAGGCTCATTTGAAGATACGACTGTTTGTGGATTTTCGCCATCAGCATCGGCTACTTGCAGGGCATAACGGCCTTTGGCTTTAGTAATGTAGGCGATGCGGCTCGCAAACATCGGGGCTTCGCCCGTCAGTTTCTGGTAGATCACATCAGCAATCTTATGTGCAGTTAACCTGAGTTGATTAGGCGCTATGTTATATTCCATACCTGCCAACTGATTTTGCTTGAGTACATCGGCCAATTTGAATGAGACTTTTAAGCGATTGCCAGGTAACGACTCTACATTACCTACGGCCATGGCCTGTGCTTGCAAGGCAGCCCATTCTGCATATTTAATTTGGCTAATATCGGTAGGTTGATTTACCACTCCACCGGTTTCCAACACTCGGAACAGGCCGCTCCTATGTAAATCTGCGCTAATAATACTGCTGAGATTTTCTTGATTGGGAGCTTTACCTGCTGAGCCAAAAGGTACGATAGCGATAGGGATTTGCTGAGCTCCGCCGCCACTGATTTCTATGGTGAGCGCTGCTAAGCTTTTTAGCGGCAATAAAGTGAAAAAAAGCCAAAAGATAAGGCTTTGGGAACGTTTTAATATAATCATCGTAAGTTTGTTTTGCTCGATTAATAAAAGTTCAATTTTAAAAGTGCTCAATCCACCAC
>JACDEP010000002.1:27936-31813 GCA_013816325.1 Methylotenera sp. | reverse complement strand
GCTATACACAAGATAGCGTTTACTCTTTTTAGTGGCTAATTCGCTATATAGCGTTTTATGTCTGAAAACTCCCCTTTCCCTTTGAGCGTTTAATATCCACGAACGATTTAGCAGCCTTGCGGTAATCTTGTTGTGGTTTATCAATACCTAGCATTTGAGCGTATGGCAAAGGGTCATGTGAGATTGCATCACGAACACACGCCCAAACACCCGACAACATCACGTTATCAGCCTTTAAACGCGATAACACAAGTTTTACAATCTTTGCTTGTCTGCCTCGTTTAAACGCTTTCTATCGCTTCTACTCAAGCCGTAATGCTTTGCTACATCAGCATGGAACAAATTGATTAGGCGCATTAAATTACCATGGCTACCCATCAGCTTATTACCTTGCATCTTGCAATCAATCAACGGCAGAATGATTGCGTGCGCGTGTGGTGCGCTTTCGTCTAGGTGAACATCAAAACTAAGCAACTCACCCGCAAAGGTTTTATTTAACCATGTTAAGCAGTCTTTAAAATAAGGCTTTGTATCTTGTTGATGTCGGTCAATCGGTAAGCTAAAAAGCACCTCTATTGCCATCACGCCATTTTTGCGCGGGTGTTCAATGCCAGCTTTCAGCATTTGCACCTTTGCATGAGTAGCAACGTCTTGAGGTGTGCTATCACCAGCCAAACAATAGTTTAATGATGTTCTAGTTGCGTCAATATTTGCACTAGCCCCGCGTTCCGCTTGTAACGTGCGCTTATTGTGTTGCATTGCTACTAAAACACCATTTTTACCCTTGATTGTGCCTAGTCTAAAAATATGACTGGCTGCCATAACTAACTTTCAGCTAATCGGGATAAGTAACAATAAACGCCCCATAAATCAATTAAACTAAGCGAGGCTATATCTATTTCAAGCCCCATGTGTGAAAACCGCGCTAAGAGCGTTTCTAGGCGTTCTAGCCAGTCGCTAATCATGGCTTATGCCTTGATAAACATATTTAGCTATGCGGTGCTTAATGCCATAACTTGAAGTCCAGCTATCCCACACCGTGAGTATTTTATAGCCAGCATTTCTAAGCTCTTTTATCCTTGCAGGCGGGTAATAAATGTCTAGCTTTTCTCTAGCCTCGCTAGTGGTTATTGTGCCGTGTTCAATTAAGTAGTTAAGTAACTTATTACATTGATTATTAACGCTGTTATCTTTAAAATTGCTTATGACTTTTGAGCCTGCCATTGTGTGGGCTATTTTTTTGTCCATCGTTTAGCCCTCCGCTTTAGTTGCAAGTAAAGCGCGTAGCTCACCCACGTTAAATGTGGTTGTACGTTCGGTAAACTTGTGGGTTTTGAGTTGCTTTGCTTTAACCATACGCCACACTGTGGCACTGCTAATTCCTAGTATGGCTTTTACTACTGGTAAGCGTACATGCTGGCTATTGGGTAATTGGTCAAAGTCGCGTAATGCTGGGTTGATACTATTTCGTAGCATAACTCACTCCATATTATTAAAAACCGCTTGGCATCATGCCGTTGCGTATGGGTGAACTATGCAGCTGATTTTAATAGGGGTTAACCCACAAGCTAGCTGACAAGGTAATAACCTAGCTTAATAGCCGCTATGCTAGCTGGCAGGATATTTTTTCTTCAACTTAGCCACTAAATTTTCAATAGTTTTATAACTCTCAAAAATGAGATATTTAGCTCCCATTTCCTTAACAAATTGTGCAGTATAGCCACGCCTTTTGAATTGCTTTTGCACTATTAGAAAATCGTTTTCAATTTGTTTTTTTGCTAATTGTTTCGGGTCGTTTTCTAGACGTATATTGGCATACCTTCTCATTAGTTCTGATTGCGCGCTCTTCTGATTTATTAGAGTCCCAACCACACCATGAGAATAAGAAATCGAATTAAATATATCCATCAATAAATCAAAATGCATTTCTTGTATTGCATGATCTGCTGCTGAGCATGATAAGAAGGCACTACCTAGAATTGCTGAAGGTGTTAAAGGAATATCAAGCTCTGCGGACTTTTGCATATACTCTTTTACAAAATCAGCCCCACACTCTTCAATATTTTTACCAATTTTAGTTGCTAAATGTTTTAACTCTTTATATAAGTCATCAGATAAATTTTGCGCATAAGCTTGTAATTCATCAAGAGATGTTGAATTAATTTTGTTTGGAAATTCTATATTACTAAACATTATTTTGCTCATAAACGCCCCTCCTACCCCTAAATAAGAAGCCACACCAGCTAAGTTAGGGTTGCTTAGTTTTCGCCCCGTCGGGCTAGGTGTGGCTAAACTGCTACGCTTGTTTAAACGGCAATACTTTTGCACCGTCACGCATAATATCTAATTGGTCACTCCACCATTGCGCCAACTGTTTACGCTCGTTGTCGTATGTGGCTTCATTGTAAATCGCTCTAATTTTATTTGCATCGCCATGTGATAAAGCAGCTTCAATTACATCATGCCTAAACAATCCGCTTTCATTCGCCTGTGTGCTAAAAAAGTGACGGCAACCATGAGGCACAATGTGATAGTCAGTAAAACACAATCTAAAGGCTTTTCTGATTGTTGCTTCAGATACAGGCTTGGTATCGAGCCGTGACGCAAAAATATACTCACTGTGCCCAGTGTATTGCTTTAATTGTTTTAACGCGCCTATGGCTTGCCTAGATAGCATTACGGTATGAGGTTTATCCATGTGCTTGCGTGTTTTAGATTGTTCTAGTGGAATTGTCCAAATAGCTTTCTCAAAATCAAAGTCTGCCCATTTAGCACACCTTAACTCGCTTGGTCTTTGTGCAAAGTTAAGCATGAGATACACGCAGGTTGAAACTTCAAAGCTACCCGTATAATCCGTAAGGTTGCGTAATAGCTTGCCAGCATCATTGGCAGATTTTAATCGTGGGAATTTTTCACTAACGTGTTTTTTTAATCTTAGGTCTGTCACTGGGATTGGATTTTCATTAATCATTTTGTCGCTTAACGCAAAATCAAACACTTGCTTAATCCACCCGCGTGATTTTTCCATTAGCTCTAGCGCACCACGCTTTTGCATCACTAGCAAACAAGCTCTAACCATTTGGTTATCAATCTTGTTAATGGGGTAATTTCCTAGCTTGCTATACACATTAGCGTTAAAGGTTTGCTGAATTTTTAAGTGCGTACTTTTGGCTAGTGTGTGCTTTTTAATATCAAGCCAAGTTTCTGCCACCGAGCGAAAAGTTGCACTAGCATTTTGCGCCTCTTTCACTTTGGCAAGCTTAGCCTCTATTACAGGGTCTTTATGCTCAGCAATCATACGACGCTTATCCATTGCCAGAGTGCGCGCATCAGATAATGTTAAATCAGGATATTTACCTAACTGTACTTTTTTTGGCTTGTTATGGAGTGTGGTACGAAGTTGAAAATATTTGCTGCCATTTGGATGTACAAGCAAAAACAGGCCATTGCCATCACGCAAAGCATATTCTTTTGCTTGTGGCTTTGCAGCCTTGATTGATAGGTCATCTAGCGCGCTTTTATTAGTCTTTGCCATGTCAATTTGTACAAAAATATATTTGATATTGTTTTTGTACAGATTTTTGTACGTTTTGTAAAGAGTTTGTACAAAACTGTATGCTACCGTGTGATACGGCAATTTGAGCTAGAAGGTTGTATTTATTGGGTTTCTGAGGCTATTTTAGACTTTATGAAACTACTTACTGGTGCCGACGGAGAGACTCGAACTCTCACGACTTTCGTCACTACCCCCTCAAGATAGCGTGTCTACCAATTCCACCACGACGGCATTTTAGTTGAGCAAGCGCTCAAACAATCAACTATTTAGGAACGTCTTCCGCGGCTGGAGTTTCTTTAGTTGGATCAGCTGGTAATGCTG
>JACDEP010000002.1:15999-27926 GCA_013816325.1 Methylotenera sp. | reverse complement strand
TAACTACGCTAGATTTCACTACACTGCCGCCAGCTTTATGGCTTGATAAATAAGCCAGCGTGAGGCTGGTAGTAAAAAATACCAATACGCAGACGGCAGTCGCGCGGCTCATGAAGTTAGATGAGCCGGAAACGCCGAACAGGCTACCTGATGCACCGCTACCAAATGAAGCGCCCATGTCTGCGCCTTTACCATGTTGCAATAGTACCAAGCCGATTACACCAAGCGCTGCCAACACATGAATTACTAATATTAAATTTTCCATTTTTTCACCTTATGCCGTAAATTTGTAGCTAGCTTTGTAACGAATCTAAGCTGAAACCCGGCATATTCCTTCAAATTCTTGTGCGTTTAACGAACATCGCCCGATAAGACCACCGTCTATATCTGGCATAGCGAATAATTGTACCGCATTTTGAGGGTTTACGCTCCCCCCATAGAGGATTTTCAGGCTGTTTGCTGCCGCGTTATCTAGCTTGGCGATGTTGCCGCGGATAAACTCATGCATGCTTTGCGCCTGCTCGCCACTCGCAGCCAGACCGGTGCCGATAGCCCATATCGGCTCATACGAAACCACTGCATTGGCAAATACTGCCGCACCATGTGTATTGAGTATAGCTTCGAGCTGCTTACTCACTACCATCTGCATGACGCCAGCCTCACGCTCAATCAACGTTTCACCCACACAGAAAATAGGCGTCAACCCATGCGTTTTGGCCTGCATGAATTTGCTGGCGATATTCTCGTCAGACTCACAATAGGCGGTAGCGCGTTCAGAATGACCGATAATTACGTGCGTGGCCCCAAAATCCCTGAGCATACTGGCACTGACTTCACCGGTAAAAGCGCCTTCAGCATCTTTGCTCATGTTCTGCGCACCCCAGGCGATATTGGTGTGTTGTAGCATAGATTGGGCCTGCGCGAGATAGGGATATGGTACGCACACCGCTACATCGGTATTTTTGAATGAGGATAACTGCTTGATATAAGCCTCTAAAAGCTGCTGGTTCGAGGCTAAATTGCCATGCATCTTCCAATTGGCAACCACTAATTTTCGACGCATGTTAACCTTAAATTGTTTCGTGAATTCACTACAGGTGTGATTTTAGCTTTTGTGCGGAATTACCGTCAATGTAATCTGCTGTGTCCCGGTTTTATATTACCGGTTCTAAATATATAGGTACCATTAGCTAGCATTTAGGTGGTTAATTATATTCCTCGCTTCATGGGCAACTTCAGAAGCTGTCATACCTACAGGGCCAATACCTTTTGAGACTAGCGCATCTGCTGCGGCACCATGTAAGTATACCCCTAGTTTTAAGGCCTCGAATCCATCTAGGCCTTGCGCGACCAAACCACCGATCATGCCACTCAAAACATCGCCGGTGCCGCCACTGGCAAGCCCCGGGTTGCCAGTCGTATTCACAAACCAACTGCCATCATGAGATGCACAAACACTGCCTGCACCTTTAAGCACGCAACTCGCTTTAAGCATCTGCGCAAGCCGGATAGCAGCCTGAGTACGATTTTTCTGGATTTCATCTGTACTGCATGCAAGCAACCTTGCGGCTTCACCCACATGCGGCGTGATAATCGTCGCAACTTCGCGAGATTTTGCAAGGATAGCTAAGTGTGGATGTGTAGCAATAAGATTTAGCGCATCAGCGTCTAAAAGGATAGGCACATTCTGCTTTAGCCAATAATCCAACAGCTCAAGGGCCTGATTAGACTGTCCAAGTCCGGGGCCGATTACCAAACAATCTAATTGGGATAGCGAAGCAAGTATCTCTGGCTCACGCAACATGATTTCTGGCTGCATTAAATCTACTGTAGGCGCATCTTTGGAAAGTGCCGCTGCATATGTCCTACCAGCGCCTATTAATAAGGCGGCTCGGGCAGCCAATAGCAGCGCGCCTACCATGCCGCTTTCACCGCCAATGATCGCCACGTTGCCAAATATCCCTTTGTGAGCATCAATAACACGCGGCGGCAAAGCTGTCTTGAACATGCTTTGCACTAGCAAGTGAGAATTTACCTGATCTTTAATGATGCTCATCGACCTCTTTAACAGACCACATAACGTTTAAATTACCACATAGCGTAAGTTGAGTTGCACTTTTTGCGAGCCATTATAACTATTGGTTTGCAGCTGATAAGCCGCTTGTATTGGGCTTGCCAGGAAATCCACACGATTAAAAAAAATAGCATCAATCACGGCAGTCGCCTTTTTCAGGCTCAGTTTTAAATGCTTTTCGCCTACCAAGCGCTGATCTAACACTTCAAACTCATCATAAAACACTGGCGGGGCAAACCCTTGGCCCCAGACCTGATTTTCTATCATTTGCGCTATTGGAAACGTTAATTCTCCATGATCCAAACTGCCATCAACCTCTAACACAGCTTCTAAATCTGTCTCGGTGATGAGGGATTTCACAACGGTTTCAAAGCTGTGATTGAAGCGCTCAAAATCTGCTTGCCGAATTGTAAGCCCTGCCGCCATCGCATGGCCGCCAAACTTAATAATCAAATCAGGCTGGCGTTTGCTGAGCAAATCCAGCGCGTCACGCAAATGCAGACCGTTAATCGAGCGACCTGAGCCTTTTACCAAACCGTCGCCTGCATCGGCAAAGGCAATCACCGGGCGATGATGCCGCTCCTTGATTCGCGACGCTAAGATACCAATCACGCCTTGATGCCATTCAGGCTGGTAGATACTGATGCTATAACGGCTGGCGACATCCATCTCATCTAGTGAAATATTGGCACCATCCTGCATATCAGCTTCAATGCCACGGCGCTGTAGGTTCAAATCCTGCAATTGCTGGGCGATCTGTGTGGCTTCTACTTCTGATTCAGTTAATAAACACTTGATGCCTAGTGTCATGTCATCCAGGCGGCCAGCCGCATTCAAGCGCGGCCCTACATAAAAGCCCAAATCTTGCGCATTGATATTTTGATACTGTCGGCCGCTCACCCGCAATAATGCTAGTATGCCCTGAGAGCAAGCACCAGAGCGGATTCTGCGCAAGCCTTGCTCGACAAGTATACGATTATTGTCATCCAATTTCACCAAGTCAGCCACAGTGCCTAAGGCGACCAAATCGAGTAATTCTGAGAGGTTTGGCTCAGGGGTTTCTATATAAGCCCCGCGTTCACGCAGTTCAGCGCGCAGGCTCAGCAAGCCGTAAAATATCACGCCCACACCTGCCAAATGCTTGCTGGCAAATTCACAGCCATGCTGGTTAGGGTTGATAATACAAGCAGAATCCGGGGTATGCTGCCCTGGCAGATGATGGTCG
This sequence comes from Methylotenera sp., assembly GCA_013816325.1. Lineage (GTDB taxonomy): Bacteria > Pseudomonadota > Gammaproteobacteria > Burkholderiales > Methylophilaceae > Methylotenera. The sequence continues at coordinate 24,627 of JACDEP010000002.1, read as the reverse complement.
GTAATCAATACTTGAATGCCAAGCGCATTAGCGGCTGCCACACCTTCTACACTGGCAATACCGTTATCGACGGTGATAATAACGTCAGGATTCTGCGTCGCAGCCAAGGCAACGATTTCCGGCGTTAAGCCATAACCGTATTCAAATCGATTCGGCACCAAAAAATCTACATTAGCGCCAAACTTGCGTAAACCTTTCACTGCAACCGCAGTAGCAGTGGCGCCATCGGCATCGTAATCACCAATAATTAACATTTTTTTATTGGCCACAATTGCATCTGCCAGTAGTTTGGCCATGGCCTGGTTATTGGTTAGAGTATGAGGCGCCAATAATTTGGATAAGCTGGCGTTTAGCTGATTAGCATCTACCACACCGCGGGCGGCCAGCAGGCGCGCCATCAGCGGTGATAGACCGGCGCCTTGTAAAAATTGATGGGCTTCTAACGGAATAGTACGCTGCACAATCTTCACGTTACACCCTTCTCGCTTGCCGCCAGCCCATAGCACCACAAACTGTTAATCGGCAATTCACCGCGAGATTCGCGCGCCACGTTCACTGGGTGGTCGAACAACAACATCTGCACTTCATTTTGCCAGTTCGCCCATGCCAATGCGCCGCTACCGGCAGGCATATAAGGCGAAATGTCTTTGTTGATGACTGCATTGATATTACTGGTAGCAATCTGCGGATCAGTATCCAACCCCAAGAACCAGACATTGGCGGAGCGGTAAAGATTGAAACCCTTTAGGTAAAAATCAGCATGTGAAAAATGTGTATTCAAGCTTGCAATCAAGGCCTCAGCTTCTCCATCGCTTAAGGATAAAGTCGCGGGGTCGGCCAGCACAAAATGATCTCTTCCCAGAATCAAATGCACAGGCGTTGCGAATAGCCAATATTGATGCGTTGCTACGATGCCTGTCTCTTGTAAAGCCTTGGCAGCATTGGGCGCTGCAGCCAATGACTGGCGCCAATTTTCGAAGTATTTTTTGAAGCGATTGAAGCGAGATGGGGGGGTGTCAAACATGTTGCAATTGTAGCACTCTGCCTACCCCTGATATAAAAAGCCTGGTAACTTTTTACGGCTACCAGGCTATTCATTACTTACAAGTTATTTAATTAGAGCAATTATTCATATTATCAATTATGTCTATCCCAACCACGATGCCTGCCGTGGTCACGCCTGTCATCATAACCATAGTTATAGCCGTCATCATCGTCATAATTGTTTTGTGAAATCACCGGGCCATTGGGTGCCACAGCTACGTCCACATCAATGTATTTACCCGGTGGCGTGTTTGTCACAGTGGTATATGTCCTGCCGTTATATTCATAAACAACCAAGTAACCGGTATTCACCGTTTGCCAATTTTCTACTTGATAGCAGCTTTGCACTGGCACAGTACGCGTGGCGCCATTATTGTTGTTGCCGATACGGTTACCTGCAACGGCGCCAACACCAGCGCCTACTGCCGTGGCTGCAATACGGCCATTACCACGACCGACGGTATTACCTAGCAAGCCACCAGCGATACCGCCGATAATCGCGCCGATTGGGCTGCTGCCGTTGCTATAACTTTGCTGTTGATATTCAGTATGGCACTCTTGGCGCGGCAAATTCACGCGGTCAGTTTGTGGTGTAACAGAAAGCACTCGAGCAGAATCATTATATTGGTCAGCCATCGCTGGCAAAGACGCCACCAATAAAAGTGTAGGTATTAACATCTTTACTTTATTTCTTTTTGTACTACCCATCTTGCTTCTCCTAATTCCTAAGAATGTGCTGAGATTAACAAAATTCAACGAGATTAAATTTACTCGTAGGCATTTGTATCTGCAATCAACTTTACAGATATTTACCTCAACGCATTGATTATCAGAAAGATTACATAGAAATTGTTAATACTTTGTAATTCATGAGTTGTGATGCTTGATTAGATAAGCTATAAACTTATTTAAGCATTTGTTATGTAAGTGAAAAATTAGGGCACTTTTTTAACGTTTAATGTATCCAATAATCGAATAACCAAAATGAACTTAAAATTTAAAGGGGGAGATTTAAAATGAATAGATTAAAACTGGTATTTGCCTTGAGCTTATTTAGTTTAAGCAGTCTACTTTATGCAGGCGAATACAACGACTTCTGTACCAACAGCCTTTCAAAAGGCTCTTTTCATAAAACCAATTGTGAAATCAATGAGATATACGAAGGCAAGACTTATTGCTTCAGCAATGAAGGCTCACGAGACTCTTTCCTATTCGACCAGAAAGCAATGATTGCCAAAGCCAGCGCTTTTTATGCAAAAAATGCTGAGCCAGAACGTGCCAAACTCACGCAGGAACAAGCAATGGCGCAGGTAAATAGTAAAAACTGTGATTTATCAAATAAAGATGTGGGCTACCTTAACTTTGACGGCATGGATTTACGCCATTGCAACATGGTGAATACCAGTTTTTTTGGGGCCTACCTACGTGGTGCAAACCTGAGTAATGCTGATATGAAAAGAAGTTACCTCAACCTCGCCCGCTTGGAAAATACCAACCTTAGTGGTGCTGACCTGACCGATGCAACCATCTTCCAGGCGATTTTTGACAAAACTAATTTCCATGGCGCTAACCTCAGTAATGCTCGCATGATAGGCACGCTAGGCAATGTAGACATGAGCAACGCCACTATTAAACATGGTCGGTATGGCTTGGATATTGGCAATCAGCCTATGGGTGCAATGCGCTTTGACGCAATTGGTGGCAATTTTGAAAATTCTAATTTCGAAGGTGCAGACATCAATCGCTCTAATTTTAAGTTTGCTAATCTTAAAAATGCCAACTTACGCAATACCGATCTGTTCCGCGCGGACTTGAGTAAAGCGGATTTAACTGGAGCGGATATCACCGGTGCGAAAATGGGCGAAGCGATTCTGGACGATACCATTATGACCAACGTGAAGGGCTTAGAAGCAATCAAAGGCTATGATGAAGCTAAGGGAAAATGTCGCGATTGCATGGTTAAGGCGAATGCACCACAGCCAGTTTCTAGCAATGAAGTTGAAGCTGTAAGTAAAGTAGCTGCTATGGAAGCCGAAGCCTGCATGAAAGAAAACGCTCACAAAAAATTCAATTAAGAAAAAATTCAATTAAGAAAAATTAACTAAGCAAAAATTTAACTAAGCAAAACCGATACAAAATTATAGCTACTCGTCGCCTTCAATCGTCAGGTCTGGTATATGATTGAAGGCGATGCGCATCGGTGCATCTTTAAGTGCTTCGTGCGCTCCCCCAAAGTATATGGTGTTCTTGCCGTATTTAAGATTTAAGCGATCGATCGCTTTATTAAGCTTTTTCTCACTTTCCAGCGGCCTGATCTCAAACAAGTCACGCGCAACTTCATCCACAGTTTTCAAGCCAGAAAAAGACACGCCGACTTTAATCGGCTCGAATTTACCTTCAGGATGGTTTTGCAAAAAAGTCTCAAGCGCATGCGTCAGGCTTAACGTGTTATCGGTAGGTGAAATACCGCTTTCCAACCCCCAACTCGGCATATTCCGAAAGCGCACTTTCACGCCGATGGACGATGTGAGTAAATCATAACTTCTCATCCGCATACTGGCTTTTTGCAGCAATCGATGCAGCACCGCTTTCACCCCTGCGAGATTCCGCTGGTCCGGTGGCAGTACATGCGAATGGCCCAAGCTACTGCGAGCATTCTTCACATAGTATGGCTCTATGCCACGCAGTTTGTCATACATGCGTTCGCCTTCAACACTGCCCCATGCCGTGCGCAGCTGGTCGCGGTTCGCCGCATATAATTGTTCAATGGTGGTGATTTTATAGCGATTCAGCCGCGCTTCCATCTGCCCGCCAATGCCGTTCAACGCGCGCAACGGTAAGCTATACAAACGCTCTGGCAACTCATGCTGTTCAATCAGTATGCAGCCATCCGGCTTTTGCATATTGGATGCGACTTTAGAAAGAAACGTATTGGGCGCGATGCCGATAGAGCACTTAATGAATTCACCCGCCTGTTTATTGAGCTCGCGTTTGATTTTGGCAGCAAGCTTCAAGGCATTGGCCGGCACCTGTTGGCTGCCGGTGAGCTTGCAAACCATCTCATCAATGGACAGCACCTTTTCCACGTGAGTACAGCTCTCCACAATCTCAATCAACTTGTGGTGAAATGCCACATAAAGCGGTGGACGCGCTTCTACAAAAATCATATCGGGGCACATTTGGCGGGCATCGCGTACACTAATGCCGGTTTTTACGCCGAATTTTTTGGCCTCATAACTAGCGGCGATACAGCAAGTGGTTTCCGCCATCACTGCCAGCACGCCCACAGGCTTACCGCGCAGCTCAGGCACTAGCTGCTGCTCTACCGAAGCAAAGTAGGAGTTGAAATCGAGATATAAAGCGTTTAAGGACATGTTGTAGATAAGAGTTCATTAATGCAAATGACGGCGTGAATTTAGCACTTATTTTGGACTAATTTAATAATGCGATGTAATGTTTTGCGTAAAACTTTGACTAACAATCAGACTCTCAAGTTTACCGCTTTCAGAAGTTTTTAGAGATTCAAATCAATAATTTTTACTCATTTTTTCAAGGTGCGCATCATGGATAATCAACAAATCGCAATATTCGCTGGCGGCTGTTTCTGGTGCACAGAGCCGGTTTTCAGCCAAATTAAAGGCGTTCATAAGGTTGTTTCCGGCTATATTGGCGGCCATACGCTCAACCCGACCTACAAAGATATCTGCAATGGCGATACCGGCCATGCGGAAGGCATACAGATTACTTTTGACCCTGACCAAGTCAGCTTTGAAACCTTGCTGGAGATATTTTTGGTATCGCACGATCCAACTACGCCGAACCGTCAAGGTAACGATGTCGGTACGCAATATCGCTCAGCCGTATTTTGCCAAACGCCTGAACAACGTGATGCCACCGTGAAAATGATGGCAGAATTCAATGCGGCACATATCTATAATTCACCTATCGTTACGGAAATTAACGGCGAAGATACGTTCTATCCCGCAGAGACTTACCACCAATACTATTTCGACAAGAATCCAAACCAGCCATATTGCCTGGCAGTGGCCGCCCCTAAAGCGGCGAAAATACGCCAGAAATACTCACAACTGATTAAGGATTTACCGCAAGAAGCGTAAGCAACGTAACTCGTTCCATTACATTTCAACTCAGTTTAAATAACCTGGTCATTCCGATCACATGTGAATAACCAGTTTAGCTGGTATATTCCATGAGGAGACCTTACGACCCCTTGGGGTCCAGTATCTTCATTACATAACCAACCATGCAACCATGTATATACATACTAGCAAGCGAACGTAACGGCACTTTATACATAGGCGTTACTTCAGACTTGGTGAAACGGATTTGGGAACACAAATCCGACCTCGTTCAGGGCTTTACCAAACCATATCAAGTACACAATTTAGTATGGTACGAAACTTCAGAAAGTATGAAAAGTGCGATAGTGCGAGAAAAACAGCTGAAAGAATGGAAAACGCCAGTGGAAGCTAGACTTGATTGAAAAAACCAATCCGTATTGGAATGATTTATATCTAAGCATTATTTAATGCGTGTTCAAAAAAGCCATTCGTTTTGTATGGCCGTCATTCCGACGAATGTCGGAATCCAGGGACTTAATTCAGTCGCAATTTAATGATTCACTTCGAATTAAACAAAGACACTAGATACCGACTTTCGTCGGTATGGCAGCCCTATTTGCAATAAACATTATTTATTACTATTGCTAGCCACCTTCAGTTAGCTTCTGTCATTCTGTGATTTGGCTTGTGAATAATGCAATTTTGAATACTCCACTGGGAAGACCTTACGGTCTCGTCGGTATGACAATCTCTTATTTTTTACTGCTGAGCCATTGCCGACGCCGGAAGATAATTACCATAATGATAGCAATAGTTCCCATCAGGCTCATTGCCCACCAGAAACCGTCTTTCTCTTCCAGCCATGGCATATGCACAAAATTCATGCCGAAAATACCTGAAATAAGCGTAGCAGGCATGAATAACATCGTCACCACAGTTAAAGCGCGCACTTCCAGGTTCACTCGTTGGCTCACACTCGCCATATAGATATCCATCATGCCACTTAAAGAATCGCGAATCGATTCCAAAGACTCGATAAAGCTCACGGTATGGTCATTCACATCGCGCAAATAAGGCAGCGTTGCAGGCTTAAAGAACTTGCTTTCGTTACGCGTTAAATTATTAATCACCTCGCGCAACGGCCATACGGCGCGGCGCAACTCCATACTCACATGCTTTAGATGGTGAATCATGTGCAACTCGGTATTGGTCGGGTTAGATAACAGTCGCTCTTCCAAGTCTTCGCTAGTATCCACCATTTCTTCCAGCACACTAAAATAACGGTCAACGGCGCTATCTAGCAAGGCATACGCCAGGTAATCCAAACCTAGCTCACGTATATGGGCTTTCGTAGCGCGCATTCTGGTACGCACCGGTTCAAAAATACCTGTAGAGCGCTCTTGAAAAGTCAGTAGATAATCATGCCCCAGCACAAAACTTACCTGTTCAGAATCCATGGTTAAGTTAGCTTTGTCGTATTTAAAACTACGTGTTTCTAAAAACACATAATCATTAAACTCGTCAATTTTAGGGCGCTGCTCGGTATTGAGTATGTCTTCTTGCACAAGCGGGTGCAGCTCAAATAAAGTACCGATTTTTGCGATGACCGCAGCATCATGCACGCCATGGATATTCAGCCAGACCTTTTTACCGGCTCTTGTGAAAGCGCTTAAATCGAAAGCAGCAAGGTCATCATCGCTTAATTGCGTTTCAGTCAACTCCGCCGCGTCATATGCCACTAGCGTTACCGTCGGTTTAGGCATTTTGGAAACATCAGCATCCATATCACCTACATAAATCAAGGATCCTGGTGGCATACCAATTTTTTTAGAGAGCTGTTTTTTAGATGATTTACGGTGTTTTTTCATTTCCAACTTTCATGCTAAAACATAACGAGATTGGCATTAAATTAGTGAGCCATAAATTTGCTCGTAAGAAACATTACGTGTTATTTTTTTGAAACAACAAACTCAAACCGACTTTTGATAAGGTCATTAATGTGCTTTGTTGTGTCTTTAATTATTAGCCTATTTCGTATGTACTCAAAATTAAAAACTTCAAGTAAACGTATCAGTGCAGAGTTAATAAATGCAGAAGGTACTGAGGTGATGTCTTTAAATGATAAAACAACACTTTCACCACTACTAAGCGCGTCATATATCAAATTATAAACAACCTCTCCATCCTCATAAGTAGAGGCAGTTTTTACGTGCTCAAGAATGTTAATCACCATTCAAAAATCTCCACTTCCGCATCCTCAACTACTTGTTCAAAGGTGTCTGTGCGGAGTATAGCCCTTACTAGAGTTCCAGGATAAAAGCCAAATGTAGAACGTGCCGTCATCTTTGGCTCTACTCCATTATCTCGCACTGCAGAAATTTGAGCTTTCCCAGAACTGATTAGTATTGTGCCATTATTTCTTTGTGTAATATACCTTGTTATATTTGTTAAGCCTGCCCCACGATTTCTAACATTACTTTGTGTAGTAAAGCCTTGTTCAGCAGCCTTTTTTAAAGCGTCTGTATCGGAGATATCAGGGAGCTTTGTTCTTACTAACACTGGTATACCAAGACCAAAGTCAGAAATAGCAAGTTCTATAGTATTATTTCTTGGAAAATGTTGTGCAAAAACACACCCTATACCGACGCCAGAATGGTCACGAATATTATGAAATATTTCTTCTATAGAGGTTCGTATTGCAGATAATGAGTCTTCAGACAATCCAACTTCTCTGCCAATCCAAGGCATTAACTTTGTATATAAGAAAGCAGTTGCTTCTTTATTTGCAACAAGCTCTAAAGGTATAGTAGTTGTTCGCGCAGAATGTGATTCAAAAACATACTCTTTTAAATAATGCTTAAAAAATCCAGCATCATCTAAAAAAATATTTGCGTCTGTATTAGCTTTATGTCCCTTAAAACGGACTTTAACTTTTGCTTTCCTTAAATACTCAATTAAGTTGCTGAGAACAACTACTCCAACTGGCTTAATAAAACGGATTGCAGAAAAATCAAAAGTTAATTCGGAGCATTTTGCATCACACTTCTCATCAATTACTTTATCGATAAATGGGTACATAGTGCCGACATTGAAATTTACTGGCAGTTGAATTTCAATGTCTTTTTTAAATAAAATATTCCACATCTAAATTACTTCTGCCAAGCATCCCGCAAAGTAACGGTTCTGTTAAACACTGGGTTACCCGCAACGCTGTCTTTTTTATCTGCTACAAAATAACCGTGACGCTCAAACTGGAAGCGTTCTTCGGGCTTCGCTTCTCTTAAGCTTGGCTCTAATTGTGCAGTAATCACTTTTATAGAATCTGCATTAATGTCTTCCAAGAAGTCACGATCAGTTCCATCTGCATTTTTGCCTTGACCGGGGTTGGCTTCTTTAAACAAACGGTCATACAAGCGAATCTCAGCGGCATAACTATGTGCTGCGCTGACCCAATGGATATTGCCTTTGACTTTCACGCTGTCTGAACCCGGTGTGCCGGATT
>JACDEP010000002.1:0-15989 GCA_013816325.1 Methylotenera sp. | reverse complement strand
TGACATTGCCAGCAGCATCTTTCTCAAAGCCTGTGCATTTCACCACGTAACCGTAACGCAAGCGCACCATGCCGTCTACCGTTAGCCTGAAATAACCTTTGCTTGGGACTTCCATAAAGTCTTCGCGTTCTATCCATAGTTCGCGGGTCAGTGGCACAACGCGTTTACCTAACTCAGGTTTGAGTGGATGGTTAGGTGCGAAGCAATCTTCTGTTTGAGACTCACCATTAGAATCAAGGGGATAGTTATCAATCACGAGCTTGATTGGGTCTAACACGGCGATACGGCGCTCGGCAGAAAGGTTAAGCACTTCGCGCATGCAATCTTCCAATATCGTATATTCAATCCATGAATCTGCTTTGGAAACGCCAATACGATCGGTGAACAGCTTAAAGCCTTCTGCGGTGTAACCACGGCGGCGCGCACCTGCCAGGGTTGGCAACCGTGGGTCATCCCAACCGCTGACGTGTTTTTCTTCTACCAGTTGAATGAGCTTACGTTTTGAAAGCACCACGTAAGTCAGGTTAAGACGCGCGAATTCGTATTGTTTTGGTAGCGGTTCGGCTAACAAGCCGAGCTTTTTAGTTCCGCCGACATCTTCAGTCGGCTCTGCCAAACGCTCCAATAGCCAATCATAAAACGGACGTTGATCTTCAAATTCTAGCGTGCAGATGGAATGGGTGATTTGTTCCAGCGCATCTTCAACAGGGTGCGCAAAAGTGTACATAGGATAAATGCACCATTTATCACCAGTGTTGTGGTGATGCGCACGGCGCACACGGTATATTGCCGGGTCACGCAAATTGATGTTAGGCGATTTCATGTCAATTTTGGCGCGTAAAATCAAGCTGCCATCGGCATGTTTGCCATCACGCATCTCGCGGAACAGGCTTAAGTTCTCTTCTATGCTACGGTTACGCCAAGGCGAATCTTTACCCGGATCGGTGAGCGTGCCGCGATTCGCGCGCATCTCGTCCGCTGTTTGGCTATCTACATAGGCGTGACCATTCTCAATCAGGCTTTCTGCCGCTTGGTACATAAAGTCAAAGTAATTGCTGGCGAAGTAGAGATTGCTCTCGCCACCATTTGGGCCATCATTCTTCCAGTTAAAGCCTAGCCACTGCACGGCATCGCTAATGCTATCAACATATTCTTGGCTTTCTTTCTCAGGGTTGGTGTCGTCAAAACGCAAATGACACACGCCTTCATAATCGCGCGCCAGGCCAAAATTCAAAAAGATACTTTTCGCATGGCCGATATGCAGGTAACCATTTGGCTCGGGGGGGAAACGGGTACGAATCTTGGCTGAGTCTGGTTGTCCACCCGCTTGATATGAAGCATCACCCGGGCCGCCTGCCCATTTTTTGCTGGCGTATTTATTGTCGGCTAAATCATGCTCAACAGTGGCGCGGATAAAGTTAGAAGCTGGTGGAATTGGCGTTTTTTCTGCGGACATGTTTTTTATTCAAATTAAGTCAAGGTAGTTAGGCATATTTTACACGGTTGGCATGGCTTTGCATTATCTATGGGCTTATCTCTCAGGGCGAAGCCGCCACCTGATTTTATTAACTGCTGTGATAAACTTCACTCAAACATGAATGCCCTTACTTTCCCTATTTTACGGATGCTCACGGATGGCAAATTCCATTCCGGTGAGGCTATTGCCAGCCACTTCAAAACCAGCCGCGCAACGGTATGGAACGCAGTGCAGGATGCTGAAGCATTGGGCGTTGAGATTTTTTCAGTACGCGGGCGTGGCTATAAATTGCCCCGTGCCATTATATTATTAGACGAGCAAAGCATTTTAAATGCGATTGGCGAACAGCGCGCCTGGTTCAAGTTGGAAGTGCATGACCATTTAGAATCGACCAATTCTTACCTGATGAAAAAAGCCAGCGCGGGTGGAGCGCATGCCACTTGTATAGTGGCAAACCTGCAAACCAAAGGCCGCGGTCGTCGTGGGCGTAGCTGGCAGGCTGGGTTGGGCGCCAGCCTGACTTTCTCACTGCTTTGGCGCTTTCAATGCGGGGCATCTGCACTCTCTGGCTTGAGTTTGGCGGTGGGCGTTGCGCTGATACGCGCCCTGCATGAAGCCGGAGTCAGCGAGGCTCAGCTCAAATGGCCAAATGATGTGCTGATAGGCGGTGAAAAGCTGGCTGGCATATTGATAGAATTACAAGGCGATATGGAAGGCCCCAGTGCCGCTGTGATTGGTGTGGGCATCAACCTGAACTTGCCGAGCAATATCAAGCAGCAGATTGACCAACCGGCGATTGACCTCAATAGTGCATCAACAAAGAATATTAATGCGAATGAACTGCTCGGCGCAGTGCTAAAACACTTAGCCGCAGTACTCAGCGATTTTGAACAAAACGGCTTCGCAAATGTGCGTGGCGAATGGCTTAAACACCATGCCTACCACCTAAAACCAGTACGCATGCTGCACCCGGATGGCCGCGAAACCACAGGCACCGCGATAGACGTGGCTGAAGACGGCATTTTGTTAGTGAAAACAGCGCTTGGTGAACAGCGTTTTTCATCCGGTGAGATTAGTTTACGGGCGAATGTCTCATAGGCAAACGGTGATGACTAGCATATCAAATAACATACTGGCGATTGATGCCGGTAACACACGAGTTAAATGGGGCTTATTCAATGCCACTGGCAGGCTAACCGGGCATGGCGCTTGCCTGAATACCGAATTGGCAGGCTTGCGCTTCCCTGCTGCTGAGCAGGTCGTCATTTCAAATGTAGCTGGCAACATCATTGAAACGCAACTTAAAACGCTGCTAGCGAATCATGCTAATACGCATTGGGTAGCATCGCAAACTGAAGCCTGCGGGGTGAAAAATAGTTATCCGCAGCCCGAAAAGCTCGGCACCGATCGTTGGGCCGCGCTCATTGCCGCTTGGCATATCAAGCAGGCGCCTTGCGTGGTAGTGAACGCCGGTACGGCAGTCACTATAGATGCACTTGAGAATGCAACCTTTAACGGCGGCTTGATTATGCCGGGTATAGACCTCATGCAGCAGAGTCTGTATCTCGGCACTGCACAGCTACCCATACAGAATGCCCGGAAAGAAAGTACTATCGACATATTCGCTACTAGCACTAATGACGCGATATATGCCGGTACACACTATGCTATCGTCGGGGCTATTACGCTTATGGTGCAGGAACTACAGAAGAAAACAGACAAAGCTCCGTGGATTTTGATGAGTGGCGGAAATGCCACTACTATTCATCGGCAGCTAATCCAGCACGATATTGGCAACGTGACAAACCAGGCCATCATCGTAGATAATCTGGTTTTACAGGGCTTGTACCTGTTGAGTTTAGCCAAAGTAAATATAAAAAAAGACAATAATTATGCAAAGTGATACGCAATGAGAGTTTTGGTTTTGTTCCTGATATTGGTCAATCTAGGCTTATTGGCTTATTTCAACCGAGAGCTTTTTTTACCAAGCGTCCCGCAACAGCAATTCACGGAAATCAGTCCCGAAAAAATTACAGTATTGAATCAACAGCAAATTGAAGCCATGCCAAAAAAAGTGGCTACGCCGCCACCGCCGCTGGATATCGCTAAAGCGTGTATGGAATGGGGTGTATTTTCTGATAACAACCTTGCCACGGCACAAGGGGAATTAATCAAGCTATCGCTGCAAGCCACCGTGAAATCCGAAACCTCGCAAGACGCCAAGCGTTTCTGGATATATAAGCCACCGTTGAAATCACCTCAGGAAGCATTGGCAAAAGCCGCTGAATTAAAAGCTTTGGGGATTGAAGATATTTTTGTGGTACAGGAACCAAAATGGAAAAATGCAATTTCTTTTGGCGTTTTTGAAGATGAACAATTAGCGACTAAACTACTTAATGAACTTAAAACAAAAGGTGTCAAAGATGCAGTGAAAGCCTTACGCAACCAGGGTAAAGTGCATTCTAGTCTATTGCTCACTGGTCTAACAGATACTGAGATTGCTACGCTAAGGAAATTGAAGCCAGAGTTCCCAGCGGCTAATCTAAAAGAAGTCAGCTGCCCTAATTAGTTGAAATTTAATAGCCTTACGGGAAAATTTTTCCGGGATTCAAAATATTAGCCGGGTCAAATGTAAGCTTAACGGCCTTCATCAGGTTCATTGTGGTTTTATCAATCTCGCGGGGTACGAATGGGCGTTTTGCCATGCCTACTCCATGCTCGCCTGATAGCGTCCCTTGTAGAGACAGCACCAGGGAAAACACTTCATCCAGGCATTCATAAGCCCGCTTCATTTCATCGGCATTATCCGGATTCACCAGCAGATTCACGTGAATATTGCCATTACCGGCATGCCCAAAATTCACGTTAGAAATTTGATATTGCGCAGCAAGTTTTTCCAAACCGGTCAGCAACTCTGGCAAGTGAGAAACTGGCACGGCAATGTCTTCGTTGATTTTTTTAGGCGCAATATCTTTGAGCAGCGGTGATAAGGCCTTGCGCGCAGCCCATAAGGCTTTAGTATCTTCTGCCGGTTTTGCTTCAATCAACCCGGGGACTTGGCAAGCCTGCAATATCGCTTCAGTGGCTTCAACAATCTCTTGTTGTGACCCATCTACTTCGATCATCAAATAAGCTTTGGCATTTTCAGGCAATAGGTTTAGGTGGCGGCTACGAATTAAATTGAGCGCGCCGTTATCCAAAAACTCCAAGGCACTTGGTGTGTAAGGCTGCGCCATAATGGCGGCAATCGCTTTGGCGCAACTATAAGTATCTACAAATTCCGCAGTTAACCCACCTGTATATTTTGGTAAGGGCGTCAGTTTAAGGGTTGCCTCTACTATCACCGCGAGCGTGCCTTCTGAACCTACCAATAAACGTGTTAAATCATAGCCCACTACGCCCTTGCTGGTGTAACAGCCAGTTTTAATAATATCGCCATTACCGGTGACGGCTTTTAGACCAAGTACATGGTCACGCGCTACGCCGTATTTCACGGCATGAGGCCCTGCGGCACAAGTCGCGAGGTTGCCGCCGATACTGCAATATGCTGCGCTAGAAGGATCCGGCGGCCAGAAAAACCCTACCTTTTTAATGACATCCTGCAGTTCCTGATTCAGCACGCCCGGCTCAATAATCGCCATGCGGTTATCAGGGTCTACGCTAATGATTTTATTCATGCGCTCTAATGACAACGCAACACCGCCAGCTTCGGGTACGCTGCCACCCGCAGTGCCGGTACCACGTCCACGTGGCACTACTGGAACTTTGTGGGCATTACACAATAAGATAACTGTCTGCACTTCTTCCGTCGTCAACGGAAATACTACAGCGATTGGGGAATGGAAGTTGCGTGAATTGTCGTATGCATAAGCATAACAATCGACAGGGTCGGTATAGACCCTGTCTTGTGGGAATTGCTGGGTTAACTTTGCTAGAAAGTCAGCACTCATTACCGCTTATCTTTTCTTAATATAAAGATCGGTAATCGTACCTTCTTTCATCTCTGCCGCGAAGCAGATCGTTTCAGATAATGTGGGATGTGCATGTATGGTTAAGCCCAGGTCATGGGCATCAGCCCCCATCTCAATTGCAAGCACGGCTTCCGCTAGCAACTCGCCTGCATTCACGCCAACAATACCTGCGCCAATCACACGATGAGTTTCTTTATCAAAGATCAGTTTGGTTGTACCCTCAGTTCGGGCGATTGAAAGCGCACGGCCACTGGCCGCCCAGGGGAATGAAGCTTTTTCTATTTCGAGGCCATTAGCTTTAGCTTCAGTTTCGGTAACGCCAACCCAAGCCACCTCTGGGTCTGTATAAGCAACCGATGGAATCACGCTCGCTACAAATTCGGTTTTATGACCGGCAATTACTTCTGCTGCCACTTTTGCTTCATGCGTGGCTTTATGCGCCAGCATTGGCTGCCCCACAATATCACCGATGGCGAAAATATGCGGCACATTAGTGCGCATTTGTTTATCAACGGCAATGAACCCACGGTCATCAACGGCAACTCCGGCATTCTCAGCGCCGATGTTCTTGCCGTTTGGTTTACGACCGATAGAGACTAAAACACGGTCGTATATTTGCGCTTCCTTAGGTGCATCTGTGCCTTCAAAACTCACATGAATGCCATCTTTTTGTGCGTCAATTTTCGATACTTTGGTTGACAGCATAATTTTTTCAAAGCGCTTTTCCATGCGTTTTTGCAATGGGCGCACCAAATCACGGTCACAGCCTTGAATCAAGCCATCCATAAACTCTACAACGCTGACTTTAGTTCCTAGCGCATCATAAACTGTCCCCATTTCCAAACCGATAATCCCGCCGCCTATCACCAGCATGCGTTTTGGAATGTCAGCCAATTCTAAAGCGCCAGTAGAGTCCATGATGCGCATATCCTCCGGAGCACCCGGGAATTTAGTGGCTTGCGAACCGGCGGCGATAATCGCATTATCGAATGAAACCGTAGTCACTTTACCGTCTGCCGCGGTAACAGCGATTTGGTTAGGGCTAGCAAACTTGCCTACACCTTGAATAGTGGTTACTTCGCGTTGCTTAGCCATTTGCGCCAAACCGCCAGTAAGTTTTGCCACTACATCATTGGCTTTCCAATTACGCAGTTGGTCTAAATCCACTTGTGGTGTGCCAAAGGTTACGCCGTGGTGTGAGGTCTCCTCAGCTTCTGTGATTATTTTAGCGGTGTGTAATAAGGCTTTTGAAGGAATACAACCAACGTTAAGGCACACGCCACCCAAAGTTGAGTAGCGCTCTATCAATACTACTTTTTTACCTAGATCAGCGGCCCGAAAAGCGGCGGTATAGCCGCCAGGGCCAGAGCCTAAAACTACTACTTCAGTATGTAAATCAGACACTTGCGACACCAGACTGGCCACAGTTGTATTAGCTGCGCTGCTCGAAGCTGGTTGCGCCTCTTGTACTGCCTGCGCGTCTTGCCCCTTGTTGCCTTGTTGTGACTTCGCCTCTAAAGCAAGCGGTTTAGCAGATTCCGCTTCAACCTGCAAAAGCAGCGTACCTTTGGCGACTTTGTCGCCGACTTTAACTAGAATTTGCTTAACTGTTCCAGCTTGTGATGATGGAATATCCATGGAGGCTTTATCAGATTCCACTGTTATCAGTGAGTCTTCTTTGGCAATTACATCACCCACTTTTACCAGCACTTCAATGACATCTACACTATCAAAGTTACCGATATCCGGCACCAAAACATCCACTAAATTACTCATGCAAACCCTTCGCTAAAACTTATCGATTAGCGAGATTTTAACATTAAACCGGTTTGCACTTTACACTTGGAAAAAGAAAGACTTTACCAGAATAGAAAGACTTGACCTGTGATTGCAAAGCTCATAGTAAGAATCATTCTGCTAATAAACGCTCTCTATCCATGCAATAGTTGAACAAAGTACTAGTTTGAGCTTAGTCTGATATTCCCATCGCGACTTTTAGCTCGGCGGCAGTTGTAGAGTCTAAAACATTGAGTGCAGCAACCATGTCGAGCGCTTCTATACGTTTGCCGTTTTCGTTTGCGATCAAGCCCAGATAATAAAGCGCACTGCTATTGTTACTATTTTTCGCGATTACCTGGGTAAAGTGCTGTTCCGCATCTACACTATCTTTCAGGCTATATTCCGCTACTGCACGATAGAACAAAGCTTCTGTATTGGTCGGTTCTCTTTCGCACCACTGGATGGCAAGGTTATTTAATTCCTGCCAATTTTCGGTTTTAAGCGGTTGGACGATCTTCATGAAATATGGCCATTTTTCTTGTGCTTCTGCCCAAAAAGGTAGCGCTACTTCACTCACAATACTTTGTTCGGCTTTATCTAGCAAGCGCTGCACCACTCTACGGGCATGTTGTAATAAAACGCATTATGCCCAGGACTTTTTACGGTGATGATGCCTACCAGGTTACCAGTTTCATCAAACATACCACCGCCGCTATCGCCTAACCTGAAAGTATTGCTAGCTCTTACCACTACGCTGTCATCTAAAGGGTATAAGCCTTTGACGTAACCGAAAGTACCGTTTGGCCTTGGAGAGGATCCGGCAAAGCCTACGGTGTAAACTGCCTGTTCATATTTCAACTGTTCGCTGGAGCCGATTTTCGCTATCGGCACGTTAAGACCTTCCACTTTCAAAATGCACAAATCATGGTGCCAATCTGGTTTGAGTGCGCTGGCGCTGAAGTTTTCGCCATTCGCATTCACACTGACAGAAACTGCATTTGTGATTACGTGGCAATTGGTCACGACCTGGTCTTTAGCAACAACAACGCCTGAACCCAACCCATAACCGCCATTTACCAACCCTACTTGGACCTTAACAACATGCCTACCGACCTGCTGCAATAATTCGTCAGTAGTCATTGCTAAGCTTGAACTTATATTAATTAGCCCTAAGGTCACCCCTAAAAACGCAACAATAAATCTTGTCATGTCAGCCTCCAGTACCATTAATTTACATAGATTAAATTACATAGATTAAATTACATTATTGGTATGGCTATAATTCATTCGAACATCATCTATGGTATTTGAGCAATTTACGTACCAAAAAATCTCAAAATATTTGTAATTAAGTGTAATGAAAGGAAGCGAGACAACGTGCTGATTCAAGCAGGTTATGTAAGTTTTTTTCTGACAAAAAATGTGACAAAATGTAAATGCGAGAAAATGAAAAAGCTATTGTTTTAGTGCATTTTATTTACAAGCACCAAATAGAGGCGAATATGAGGCAATTATTGGAGCAGATAAATTGTAAAAAAACCCGTTACTCCTTAAGGAATAACGGGTTGGTGTAAAGCAAAAAATCAACTAGAGTAATAACCTTCGCACATCACTCAACATCATACGCATATGACTGGTGAAGCGTGCGCCATCTGCCCCATCGATTACGCGATGGTCATAAGAAAGCGACAATGGCAAAATCAAACGTGGTTCAAAGCTCTTGGTTTTTGTATCGTATACAGGCTGCATGGATGAACGTGAAACCCCCAAGATTGCCACTTCCGGGCAATTGATAATAGGCGTGAACATCGTACCTCCAATACCACCTAGACTAGAAATGGTGAAGCAACCGCCCTGCATCTCTTCTATCTTCAATTTGCGCTCTCGTGCTTTAGTTGAAAGCTCACCTAAATCACGTGCAATATCCAGTACATCTTTTTGATGTACGTCACGCACTACCGGCACAACTAAACCATCTGGCGTATCACAAGCAAAACCGATGTTGTAGTAGTTTTTCAAAATCAAGCTATCGCCATCCGGTGACAGAGATGAATTAAAAGTTGGATATGCTTTCAAAGCGTTGACTGATGCCTTAATCAAGAATGCCAACATGGTTAATTTCACGCCACGTTTTTCCGCATCAGCTTGCATAGACTTACGGAACTCCTCCAAGTCAGTAATATCAGCTTCGTCGAATTGGGTCACGTGCGGCGCAGTGACCCAATTGCGATGCAAATTAGCACCTGAAAGTTTTTTGATGCGTGACAGTGGTTTATTTTCAATCTCACCAAATTGTGAGAAATCGATCACTGGCATCGGCAAGGCAGCGAAGCTACTGACGCCTGCACCCATGTTTTCAATGCGTGGTTTTGCTAACTCACCTTTTACATAGGTTTGCACATCATGCTGCACAATGCGGTTTTTTGGACCAGAACCTTTTACAAACTCTAGGTTTACACCTAATTCACGCGCAAACTTACGTATGGATGGACTCGCATGTGAAAGCTTGCCGCCTTCTGTCACCACACTCTCGCCGACTGGAACAGGTTTGTGGGCTGGTGCAATGGGTTTTGGTGGTTCAGGCGCAGGGCGGCTAGGCTCAGGGATCGCTGCATTAGGTGCAGCTTCTACCTTCACTTCTGCTTGCTTTGTTTCAGCGGTTTTAGTTTCAGCTGGTTTTGCAGCCGCATCGCTAGCTTCTAACGTTAAAATCAAACCACCCTGGGCTACTTTATCGCCAACTTTGATTTTCACTTCTTTAACTATGCCGGCAAATGGCGCAGGAATATCCATCGAAGCCTTATCCGACTCTACTGTAATAAGTGAGTCTTCTTTGGCGATGGTGTCACCAGCTTTTACTAATACTTCAATCACATCCACACTATCAAAATTACCGATATCGGGGACGACTATGTTTTGAATTACCATTTAAATCGTCTCCTTAAACTGTGGTTGGGTTAGGTTTGTTAGCATCTAACTTGTATTTTTTGATGGCTTCCGCCGCTTTGCTGGCTGGCAACTTGCCTTCATCAGCTAGCGCTTTAAGCGTCGCTAAAACAACATAGTATCTATCAACTTCAAAGAAGCTACGTAAGGCTTCTCGGCTATCTGAACGACCGTATCCATCAGTACCTAAAGCTACGAATTTTCCTGGTACCAAGCCTGAAATTTGCTCAGCAAAGGATTTCATATAATCTGTAGAAGCGATTACTGGGCCTTGTGCGCCCTTTAAGCACTCTGCAACGTATATTAATTTACGTGGCTGCTCAGGGTTTAGCATATTCCAACGCTCAGCATCTAAGCCTTCACGACGTAATTCGGTAAAGCTGGTCACGCTCCATACATCCGCTGAAACGCCCCAATCTTTCTCTAACAATTCACCAGCAGCAATCACTTCGCGCAATATCACGCCGCTACCCATTAACTGCACTTTCTCGCCTTTAGCTTGCGATTTACTGAAGTTATACATGCCCTTAAGAATGCCAGTTTCCGCACCTTTTGGCATTTCCGGATGTGTGTAGTTTTCGTTCATCAAGGTGATGTAGTAATACACATCTTCCTGGTTTTGCACCATGCGACGCAAACCTTCTTGAATGATGACTGCTAACTCATAGGCAAAAGTCGGGTCGTAAGAAATACAATTCGGAATGGTCGCAGACATCAAGTGACTATGGCCATCTTCGTGCTGCAAGCCTTCACCGTTCAGTGTCGTGCGGCCAGCTGTTGCGCCTAGCAAGAAGCCTCGAGCACGTGAGTCGCCCGCTGCCCAAGCCAAGTCACCAATACGTTGGAAGCCAAACATTGAATAGAAAATGTAAAACGGAATCATCTGCACGCCGGTGACGGAGTATGAAGTCGCTGCTGCAATCCAGCTAGAAAAGGATCCCGCTTCGTTAATGCCTTCCTCTAGAATCTGGCCATCTTTGGATTCTTTGTAATACATTACCTGGTCAGAATCCATAGGCTCATACAATTGGCCTAAGTGTGAATAAATACCCAACTGGCGGAACATACCCTCCATACCGAAAGTACGTGCTTCATCCGGTACGATAGGTACTACATATTTACCGATTTGTTTGTCGCGCACCAAGGTCGAAAGGATGCGCACGAAAGCCATAGTAGTTGAAATCTCACGCTCACCGGTTGATACCAACATATTCTCGAAGGCAGATAATGGCGGAATAGTAAGTTCGTTACCTTTGCGGCGGCGTGCCGGCACAGAGCCGCCCATGGCTGCACGGCGCTCTGCCATGTAGTGCATTTCCGGGGAATCTGCGGCTGGTTTGTAGAAAGACAAACTTTCCACTTGTTCGTCAGTAATAGGTAAATCAAAACGATCTCTGAATAATTTCAGTGACGTTAAATCCATACTTTTTTGCTGATGCGTTGTATTGTGGCCTTCGCCCGCTTCGCCCATGCCATAACCTTTTACCGTTTTAGCTAGAATCACGGTCGGCTGGCCTTTATGATTCACCGCAGCATGATAAGCCGCATAGACTTTATGCGGATCATGGCCGCCACGATTCAAGCGCCAGATGTCTTGATCGCTCATTGCTGCAACCATTTCTTTTAGCTCAGGATATTTACCGAAAAAATGTTCACGCGTGTATGCACCGCCTTTGGCTTTAAAGTTTTGGTACTCGCCATCCACGCATTCTTCCATGCGTTTTTTAAGTATACCATCTTTGTCCATAGCCAATAATGGGTCCCAATATGAGCACCAGATAACTTTCAGTACATTCCAGCCGGAACCACGGAAATCCGATTCTAATTCTTGGATAATTTTGCCGTTGCCCCGTACTGGGCCGTCTAAACGTTGCAAGTTACAGTTGATGACGAATATCAGGTTATCCAATTTTTCACGACTGGCTAATGAAATTGCGCCTAATGACTCCGGCTCATCCATCTCACCATCACCGCAAAATACCCATACTTTGCGATCACTAGTATCTGCAATGCCGCGGTCGTGGATGTACTTCAAGAAACGCGCTTGGTAGATACCTGTAATTGGGCCCAAACCCATGGAGACCGTAGGGAATTGCCAGAAGTCCGGCATCAACCATGGGTGTGGGTAGCTAGATAAACCATTGCCAGCAGTTTCCTGACGGAAATTAGCCATTTGCTCTTCTGTAATGCGGCCTTCCAAGAAAGCGCGTGCATAGACTCCCGGTGAAGAATGACCTTGGAAGTAAACACAGTCACCCCCAAAATTTTCATTAGCGGCACGGAAAAAATAGTTAAATGCGGTGTCATACAATGTTGCAGCAGACTGGAAACTAGCAATATGACCACCTACGCCCGGAGATTTTTCATTTGCACGCAATACAGTCATTACCGCATTCCAGCGAACTAATGCACGAATTCGGCGCTCCATCTCAGGATTACCTGGCAAACGTTGCTGCAAGTGTGTAGGAATAGTATTTACGTAAGCAGTTGTTGCGTTATAAGGTAAGTTGCTACCTGAACGACGTGCTTTATCAATCATCGCTTCAAGTAGGAAGTGGGCACGTTCTGTGCCTTCGTTCTCAATAACTGCGGTTAATGAGTCAAGCCACTCTTGGGTTTCTTGGCTATCGATATCTGGAATTAATGACATTCAGTTGAGGCTCCGTGTAGCCATATCAATAAACGTACGTAGTGAATTATTATGGATAGAATTCAGTATAATAATTAACTAATTGATATGACATGTTTGAAATGCTGCGCGCTAATGCGGCTTGTTAAACAAGGTTTTGTTAGAACCATTTTCAGAAAACAATAGTGTGGCTTTTTTAGTAGTTTTGGTCAAGTTTAGTAACGATTTTTAAGGGTTTTATATATATGTCTTATATATAATCAATGGGTTTTACATAAGACTTAAAGGATTTAAATGTCATTAAAATTAATACAAAATTCAACAATTGCTACCGAAAAGTCGTTATCTACCGACAAACATATACTCTTTGTTTTGGGTGAAAACGAGCAAGAAGACTTTCCTTTTAGCGCCATTTTGCATACTAAGCTTCAGCGTACAAAAAGCAAATTTAAAGACTTAACTAAATCGTCAATTACTATAGATTTAACTACAGGAGGAATTGCAAGTTACGTAATTTTAGAATCGAAGCTCAATACATTCCAACGCCACGCTTTATTATGCAAGGCTGTAAAACCTTTACTTGATGAGCAACCAGAGAGTTTAGCCATATGTGTTTTTGGTAATGATGAAGTTCGTAAAGCCCATGCGTGGGCGGCCTATTATGTCGCTACCGTAAACTCAGTGGATATGCCTAACTATAAAAAAGATAAGAAATCTAACGCACTTAAAAATATAAGTATTTATGGTTATCAAGCTGACCATGATTACAGCGAAGTAAATGCTCGCGTGGCTGGCAATGCGCTTTGCCGGCAATTGACCTTTACCCCACCCAATGAATTAACCCCGGTAATTTACCGTTCAATAATTAAGGACATCGCTCTAGAAAATGGCTGGGTGCATGAAGAATTTGATATGACGCAGCTTAAAACAATGGGGGCGGGTGCATTCGTTGCTGTCGGCCAAGGCTCTGATCCACAAGATGCAGCCATCGTACATCTCAGTTATACCCATGTAAATGCTAAGCAGCATATCGCTCTAGTTGGTAAAGGCATCTGCTTTGATACAGGCGGCCATAACCTTAAACCCGCCAAATATATGAACGGCATGCATGAAGACATGAATGGGTCAGCAGTGGCCTTAGGTATTCTTTTAGCGGCAACCCAACACAAGTTACCAATTAAAATCGATTGCTGGTTGGCAATTGCGCAAAATCATATTGGACCTTTAGCCTATAAGCAGAATGATGTGGTAACGGCATTAAATGGCACGACCATTGAAATCGTCCATACCGACGCTGAAGGCCGTATGGTATTGGCTGACACTTTAACGCTAGCATCACGCCAAAAACCTGACCTTATAATAGATTTTGCTACATTGACTGGCAGCATGGCGATTGCCCTAGGTGACCGTATGAGCGGTGCGATAGGAAATCGCCCGGAATTGCTTTTTAAAGCAGTAGACGCAGGCAATATCGCCGCGGAGCGTATTGTTGCTTTTCCTTACGACGAAGACTATGAGATCGACCTTGATAGCGACATTGCCGATATCAAGCAATGCACCTTGGAAGGCGGCGCTGACCATATCCATGCCGCCCGTTTTCTGGGTAAATTCATAGAGCATGAGGTGCCATGGCTGCATATCGACTTGTCGTCTGCCATGCGCAAGGGCGGCTTAGGCGCGGTCCAGACCGACACAACAGGTTTTGGTGTAGGCTTTGGTCTGGAAATGCTTAAAAACATGTTAGTCACATAAGCAATTGTTTAATTGAGCCTCAATAATAAAGCCTCCACATGGGAGGCTTTATTGCAAAGGGTATTTCATCCTAAACGGCTGCTTTCGGCAGCAGAGAGGTCTACTTCCAGTTGATACCGTGTGCTAATGCACCGGTCTCTTTATATACAATAGGCCTCCAACAAGACGCCTTGAGCGTTGCTGCTAGCTGACTCTTCTAGCCGACTCTTCTGGCTGACTTTCCTGAAGTCAACCAACCATTGGCATTAGCCCTTTACCACTTCCAACCTAAAGCCTGCATAAGTAGGGATGACTTTCGTATCACAGCTTCGTATTACGGAGGCTTTTCATATTCTCAGGCAATAAAAAACCCCGCAACTTCCGTTACGGGGTTTCTGGTATAAATAGCTTGGCAGTGACCTACTTTGGCTACGGCCGCTACGCTTAACATCCCTTCGGGAGTTAGCCTACGCCGCAATTTCGCTTGTAACTAAGGTTATTACTTATTTAAGTTAATCTTGCTGTTTAGTTCTTCACTTAAATTGCGACAAGCTCATTGTCATAAACTCAAGTAGGTCTCAATAACCGTTGAGTACAAGCTAAAAAAGCTCCACATGGAGCTTTTTTAGCTTGGTATAAATAGCTTGGCAGTGACCTACTTTCGCATGCAAAAAGCATACTATCATTGGCGCTGGTTCGTTTCACGGCCCTGTTCGAGATGGGAAGGGGTGGGTCCAAACCGCTATGGCCGCCAAGCATAACTAGTTTCTTGCATGTCTAAACTTCAAACACACAAGCGATTATGCTGTGTTGCCGTCTCATTTTCATGAGGCGTCTGTAACAAATTGGAAGAAGTAAAGTCTTTGCCGTGTGAATAAGCCGATTTATCGGCTATATTCCACGGACATGACCTTTACGGTCACGATTCAAATTAAATGGGGTATTGATTGCATCGTCTTAAACCATTGTTTTCTCGGCTTAAAAGCCTAGCTTTAAAAAACCTTTAAATCTCGATTTAATCTTTGCAAATTAAGTTCAAGTCTTAAGGTTATAGGATCAAGCCTCACGAGCAATTAGTAACGGTCAGCTTAATGCATTACTGCACTTCCACATCCGTCCTATCAACGTCCTGGTCTCGAACGACTCTTTAGGGGGGTTAAACCCCCAGGGAAATCTCATCTCAAGGCGAGTTTCACGCTTAGATGCTTTCAGCGTTTATCTCTTCCGTATTTAGCTACCCGGCTATACCATTGGCATGATAACCGGTCCACCAGAGATACGTCCACTCCGGTCCTCTCGTACTAGGAGCAGGTCCCTTCAAATTTCCAGCGCCCACGGCAGATAGGGACCAAACTGTCTCACGACGTTTTAAACCCAGCTCACGTACCACTTTAAATGGCGAACAGCCATACCCTTGGGACCGGCTACAGCCCCAGGATGTGATGAGCCGACATCG
>JACDEP010000091.1 GCA_013816325.1 Methylotenera sp. | reverse complement strand
ACTGCAAACTGTCATCCGCTTCAATATCCGGTTCGGCATACAGCTTCTGCATCCCAAGCTCTAATGCGGTCATATCCAAGCGGCCATTACGGCTGGATTTCTCAACCAGGTCAAAAAAGGCCTGCACATCGCGGTTATCGCCAGCTTCCACCAGACATTTGCTGCCGCC
Source organism: Methylotenera sp. (assembly GCA_013816325.1). Classification (GTDB taxonomy): domain Bacteria; phylum Pseudomonadota; class Gammaproteobacteria; order Burkholderiales; family Methylophilaceae; genus Methylotenera. The sequence goes on along the minus strand of JACDEP010000091.1, from coordinate 8,251 downwards.
CAACTGTAGCCATGTACTTTCCAGCCAACGACGCACTGGAATATGCCCTTGATTATCGAAAGCAGCAGCCAAGATAATCCGCACATGCATCAAACGTTGTTTTCCATCCTCTGTTAATTTTTTAATGCTCGCTTCATCATGCATCAATTGCCATACGGTGGCGTAATGATTATGCGCAACTAGTGTGTGTAAATCTACCAAGGTTAACCCACACCAGGGAGCTCGTAATATACTAAGCCAATGGGTGCGCTCTGCTCTGTGGTGCATTGCATATGTGAGCGACAAAGCATCCTGCACGGTCTGCCGGTCATTCAGATGCTCGATTTCCACCGCCTGGAATTTTAAGCTCACATGATTACGCCTGATCTCAGAAACAAGTTCACGCAAATGGCTGCGGTTGCGCACCAGCACGGCTATCTTTCTTGTTTCATTGGGAAAGTCCTCTTGGTTCTGCTGGCGTATCTTCTCAATCAAGTCGGCCACATAAGTGGCTTCTATCTGCTTGCTATCCAAGCTTTCAGACTCTTCACTTTCCGTGTTTTCAAGAATCAAGGGGTGCAACACTACGCCTTCTTTATCCAGCTTATTGCGGCTAGCCGTGAACTCGCGATATTCGATCGCACCTTGATGAATATTGTCACGCGCAGGGAAAATCTGCTTGAAGGCATTATTGACCCAATCGACCACAGCAGGATGTGAACGGTTGTTGCGGGTCAGCTGCAACCGTGCAAGCGGCAGATAGCCAATCCCATATTGTGCCGCCTGTAAAAATAGGCTCACATCCGCTTTACGAAAGCGATAGATAGATTGCATAGGGTCGCCCACACAAAACAAGGTGCGGCCATCGTCAGGTTGCCAGCCTTCAATAAGTTTTTCTATCAGCCGCATTTGTACCGGGCTGGTATCCTGGAATTCATCAATCAATAAATGTGAAATCTGGTAATCCAACTTGAGCGCTAAATCAGTCGCGCCATGTTCATTCTCTAGGGCTTGCTGAGCGCTTTGTGCAATGGCGACGAAATCTACTTGACCAGCACTTTGGAACACGGCCCATAAATGTGTAGTCGCCAAAAATAATAACTTGGTAAGGGCTTGTATCACAGGCTGGTTTTCAACCAGCGTTTCAAGCGCTGGCAAACCCAATAGGTTGCCGATAGCGGTACTATTCCCTAGCTGGCTCACAATCTGCAAGAACTCTTTTTTTTTTGGTTTATGCTCCTTATCCGCTGGAAAACCATCTCTGTAATCCAGTTTTTTTCGATAGGTTTTGCCCTGTGTCAGTAAAAACCTTGCAAGGGCCTGCCAATGATGCAAGTCGCTAGGGTGAGCTTTGAGGGCTGTCTGCCAATCCATTAAATGCATAATTCTGGATTTTTCATCAAGGTTGCTCGCCGCAAACCTTGCCAGCGGCATCAAGCATTGTTGAACTTCTAAGGTTAAAATCTGGAACGCCGATTCTAGGTATTCAGTCACCAAGTGCTCAAGTGCTGCTTGGGTATGGGCAGAAATATCGTGAGTTTCCAAACTATGAAGCTGACCGGCTAATGGCAACCATTGGTCGCGCATGGCCAACATCTTGGCTAACAATGCAGTCAATTTCTCGCTGTTATTATCCAGGTAGCGCAGGGCCACCGTCACGGTATCGTCTTCGCTAGTTTCTAATGCCACTTGAGCAATAGCGCGGCGGGCCGCTTCAAGATATTGGGTATCGGTATCATCACTTACTTGCGGTTGTCCGCCAAACCTGCTTAATAGTGGCATTTGTTTTGTCAGGCTACTGCAAAGCGCATCCATCGTCATGATTCTTAAACGGTTAGGCTGCTGCAGAATATTCCACTGTTTGCTATGGGATTGCTCAAGTGCAGCATTCGCTAGCTGCCGAGTTTTTAATTTGTGCGCTGCTGTTTCAGGTGTTTGCAATTGCGCGTTTTCCAAGCTAAGCAAAATACGGTTGCGCATTTCGGCGGCAGCTTTATTGGTGAATGTCAGTGCGATGATTTCTTCAGGCTCGTTAACAATAGCCAACAAACTGAGATAACGCTGGGTAAGCAGTTCTGTCTTACCCGCGCCAGCAGGTGCTTCTACAATGAATGAAGCATGCTCAAGCGCACGCTCCCGGTTTAGGGCGTCTAGTTCTAGCAGCGTTGATTTCATTAAGCGGGGCCTTGATTGGATGATTCTGGCTGATTATGCTCGAATTGCATCTGTCGTTCAGGCAAGCGCAGTAAAGGTTTAACGTCGCAATATTCTAAGTCACTTTCGTTTGCAAAAGACACGCTAGCAACGCCGCTGCGAATCTCTAATGCGATATTAAACAGGCTCTGTTCCCAATGTGCAATTAAAGCCTCCCAATCCTCCAAACGCTTGAAGCTGTTGCCCTTGGCTTTTTCTAAGATACCTACTTCTGGCAATATATCGGCAGATGCGGAGAGACCAACGAACTTGGTTTCATCGGTACGCACCTTAGCAAAACATACGGCGACCACTCGCTCGTCCTTCAAAGCCAATGCGGCATAAATCGGCAGCTGTGGTTCCGCAATGCGGTCATCCCCCCAACTTTTGTTCGATACTGCATTACTGGTCTTGTAATCGATAACTACGATACCGCCATCTGGCACCTCATCAATGCGGTCTATGGCAAGATTGAGGGTTAAACCTTCGATATTCAACTGGTATTTTTTCTCGCAAGCCTTTACCGAAAAATCCGCACGCTCAGCTTCCAGCGCCAACCAGTACTGCATGAGCTGCCTTAATCGTTGCTGCTCAATGTGCAATATCTGCGCAGGGAGGTTGCTTCTCAGTTCATGACTAAGGTCTTGAATGCTTTTTTCGATTGCGGCATCAATAGCCACGGTTAGCTGGTTTTCATCCATGGCTTTCAAGTGGGTAGAATCCTGGCAATCCTGCCAAAAATTCTGTAGGACTTTATGCAGTAAGCTTCCGCGCGAAAGATTATCTAAACCGTCTATCGGCGTTTCTAATTTACGAGCGCCCAAGCGATATTGATAAAAAGCCCAAGCCGGACAAATGGCCTGTGTTGCAAATAACTTGACGCCGCCGCGTACTTTTTCATCGTCGAGTATAGGGGGCGCCATGCTGTCATCAAACATTTCCATGATTGCTGGCTGGGCAAGCTGCTCAGTCAGGGTCTGTACCAAACGAATAGCTACAGCCTCTTGGATGGAAAATGATTCAGGCAAAGAATTCAGCAAAGGAGATGGCCGCAGTTCGCGATCCTGCTCTTTCAAAGCATATGAAAAATTCACTTCCTTTGCACTAGCCACCCAGCGCTCGTGCACCAGCGTAGCGAATGCACTTTGTATGCTTGTACTGGCATTAGGAGTGCCGCGGGAACGTTGCAGTTTTGCCGGTAATAGTGGATTCAATCTTACTTGCGGTGGCCAATGTTGGTCATTCATGTTCATCACCCATATTGCATCCTGTTGCAAGGCCGGGGTCTCCAGCAAACCGAGTAGCTGGATACGTACTTCACCCTTCGATTCTGGCTGGAACATGGTATTGGCACATACCTCGGTGAGTTTTTGTAATGCCTCTAACGCTGTCACACCGCCAAATACTTTATCTAAAGTTTTAAGTGCGCTAATACATTTGGAAAACGCGTTCTTTTGCTGGTATTCATGGCTAGAGATACTTCTGCTTTTCGCCCAATTAAGATTATCCAGCAGCGTAGTAAAGGTCATAATCCAATGAGAAAGAGGCTGGCGTTGCTGCGGTTGTAAACGACCAAACTCCTGCATCATATTCAAATGCCCCAGCAATATTTCAAGCGATGCATTCGTTTCTCTGCAGAACTTGTTCGTCTGCGTCACGAGCCTTTCAAGGCTATAGCTAGCATTCAAGTTCTGCCGCAGGTAAGCATCCAGCGCAGCCTTGGCATCTAGTTCTACAATGCTGCCCCAATACACATCATGCAATAATGTTTCAACGTCTTCAAAGCCTATGGTGGGTTTGGACAGTACAAAGCGCAACAACATCAAACCGCTCTGCACAATAGGGTATTCGGTAAGGGCTAACCCAAGCGAAAAATCATAGCAGCGTGCAGCTTCATACTGGTCATGGTTCAAGGTTTCCGGGTGGAAAGTATCGTCCAGCAAATCTGCTAACTGCCGCCGTATATTACCTAATATCGGACTGACAATAGCCAGCTGGGCATCCGGATTCTGGGCTAATTTATCTTTTGCCCAAGCGACTACTGCACGGCATTCAGTCTGGCTGTCGATTAATGCCTGGTATTGAATATTTGTTTCTTGCTGAGCATAAGTCTCGAAACGCTGTACCTCTACTCCCTTTGCCTTAAAAAAGGCGAATAAGCTTTGTTCCAATGGAGTAATACGGTCAAAACCAGCCAACATGATTTGTTCCGGGAGATCAGGTGAAAGCGTGTCGATTAACTCAATCTGCAATGAAACTAAACGTGCAGATTCAACTGCGTCCTGCTGTTGGCATAGAGACTGGAACATATGACGCCAACGTAAGAACTGCCTGGTCTCTTGGCTGATATAGTCATGATTGACTTCGGTTTCATCAATGCGCCAATCATATAGCAATTTATTCGCTTCCATGGCAGATTTAGCCAAGGCGCGAATATCAAACAAAGCAGCCGCTTCGTGTTTGGCTAGGCAACTGCTGATTGCCTGCTCCCACAAAAATGCTTCTGCGACTTCGCTTAGTTTCGTTGTCGGTAAGGCATTGGCAATTTCACCCAGCAACATGGCATTGTTGATTTGTTCGTCCAGCCATTGCTGCAAAGTGCAAGCTTCCAAGGTTTGCCATTGTTTTTGCCCTGCGGCGAGCTTTTGCAAATGCTCGCGCAAAATCATGCCGCGAACTAGCCTAGCGGTTGAACAGATGACTATGGTTTTTGGGTGTAATGGCATCACGTGATTGTAGCGTTTAGCGCTAGTATTTGGTATTTAGCTATTAAATTACCAGATAAATTATGGTTAAGGCCATTAAAAATTACTTACGGCATCCAATATTTGTTAAATTACGCTTTTATTCGCAATCATTACCTAACTTTGACATTTAAGGCGAACCTCATGGGAAGATTTAAAGCTTCATTCAAATATCTATTTATATTGATTGCCTTACCAATTATCATTTTTGCCATTTATACTTGGGTGACGCTGACGTGGGTATATTCATCGGGTGAACGTGCAGGTTATGTGCAAAAATTTTCATCCAAAGGCTATATTTGCAAAACCTGGGAAGGTGAAATCGTTTTGGTATCCATGCCGGGAACACAAGCTGAAAAATTCAATTTCACTGTGAAAACCGAAGTGGTCGCCAAACACGTAATTGAATCTTTGGGCAAACGCGTGAGGATCTCCTATGAAGAACACAAAGGCATTCCCTCCTCATGTTTTGGCGAATCTGCTTATTTTGTTAACAATATTCAGGTACTAGAAAAATAACCCCAGCATGGCAGACCAGAAAAACTATATCACCCCCGAAGGCCACGCAAATTTAGAAGCAGAATTTCACCAATTACTCAAAGTTGAACGCCCGGAAGTAGTTCGTGTAGTTTCATGGGCAGCAGGTAACGGTGACCGCAGTGAAAATGGTGATTATATTTATGGCAAAAAACGCTTGCGGCAGATTGATGGTCGTTTACGCTTTTTAATGCAACGCATGGACCTCGCAGTGATTGTAGACCCCGCAACTCAGCAAGGTCTTGAGAAGATATTTTTCGGCGCATGGGTTACTTTGTTATCATTAAAAGACGATAGCGAGCATACTTATCGCATTGTCGGAACTGATGAACTAGAGCCCTCACTAGGCTACATTAGTTGGGTTTCACCTTTGGCTAAGGCGATGTTAGGTAAGCAAATCGGTGATGTGATTAAAGCCATCACGCCAGCTGGCGATGAAGAATACGAAGTCATTGATGTCCAGTATCAACAATCCTAACTCCTAATCATTATTTACAAATGATTAAGCATGCAGTCAAACGTTGGGATATCTTCTGCAAGATTGTCGATAATTATGGTGATATTGGCGTATGTTGGCGTTTAAGCCGGCAGCTAGCGAACGAACATTCCATACACGTTCGCCTAATTATTGACAATATTCATGTCGCTCAAAAAATCATTAGCAATCTAGACATCAGCAAACCTATGCAACTCATTAATCAGGTAGAGATTGTTGCTTCGGCTTGTTTAGAAAAGAAGCAAGTTAATCCTGATGCAGTTGATGCTGTAATAGAGACATTTGGTTGTGGATTGCCAGAGCAATATCTTAAGCAAATGCGGCCTGAAACTGTGTGGATAAACCTTGAATATTTATCTGCGGAAAAATGGGTAAGCGGTTTTCATGCGAAACCTTCCAAGCACCCTACGCTACCTTTGACTAAATACTTTTTCTTTCCTGGGTTTGATGAAAATACGGGTGGGTTGATTCGCGAAAAGGACTTATTCAAGCAGCCAGAATCTTTTTTAAATTCTGAAGAAACCCAGCTCACCTTTTGGAAAAAAATAGGAGCCGAAGCAACAACCGATTTAAAAATATCTCTTTTTTGTTATCCGCAAGCGCCTGTTAAAAAATTATGGGATGCATTAGCAATTACTAGCAAACCCATTAGCTTATATTTACCTTTTAATAGCACGATAGACGAGCTTGTTTGTATCAAAAAAGATTTTAAGTTAAATGTAGGTGAGATACTCAAGTTAGGAAATCTTACGATACATGTCTTGCCCTTTTTATCTCAAGATGATTATGACCTTCTGTTATTGGGATGCGACCTTAATTTTGTGCGGGGTGAAGATAGTTGGATACGCGCCCTCTGGGCGGGTAAACCCTTTATTTGGCAGCCATATATCCAGGCAGACGATACGCATTTAGTTAAACTCAGTGCATTTTTAGATTTTTACCTTAGCAAGGCAAACCCTCAGAATAAAACTTTGATTTACGATGCAAGTTTAAACTGGTCCGGCTATGGACACTATCAAAGTAACCGTTTGAATTCTGATATATGGCAACAGCTTATAGATGCCATACCTAAGCTACAACGGCATGGTGAAGATGTCACTAGGCTACTAAGCCAGCAACCGGACTTAGCGACCAAGTTGGTGATTTTTAGTGAAAATTTGCAAAGAAATCAGGTATAATGCGCGGCTTAAATTGCAATATCACATTCATTTACTCTACAGCACTTAATTAGCAAGGCAACCTATGAAAACAGCACAAGAACTCCGCGTTGGTAACGTGATTATGATTGGTAACGACCCATTGGTTGTCGTTAAAGCAGAATACAATAAATCCGGCCGTAACTCAGCTGTAGTCAAAATGAAGTTTAAAAACCTGTTGACAGAAACACCTAGCGAAAGCGTTTATAACGCAGGCGACAAATTTGACATTGTGGTGCTAGAGAAAAAAGAAGTGACCTACTCATATTTCGCTGATCCTACTTATGTATTCATGGATGCAGAATATAATCAGTTCGATGTTGATGCTGAGTATATGACTGATGCGCTTCCCTACTTAGAAGATGGCATGCCAGCTGACGTCCGTTTTTATAATGAGAAACCTATTTCAGTAGAATTAGCAAACTCTGTAGTGCGCGAAATCACTTACACGGAGCCAGCAGTAAAAGGCGATACCTCAGGCAAAGTAATGAAACCAGCCAAAATTGCTACCGGTTTTGAATTACCAGTGCCATTGTTCTGTGCGACAGGCGACAAAATTGAGATTGATACGCGGACAGGTGAATACAGAAACCGTGTAATGAAATAACATTTTTACACCATAAAAATTAAAATAAAGGGAGCTTTTGCTCCCTTTTTTGTGTCAGATATTACTTAATCGCGTTAATATAGAACACAAAAATGATAAAGTAAGACTGGAGAAGGCATGATGAACGACAAGCAATTGGTTGCTTTGCAAGCCGCTAAATATGTAAAGGATGGCATGCTGGTAGGCTTAGGAACGGGATCCACGGCAAATTACTTTATAGAGGAGCTGGCGCGGTGTCAGCAACAAGAAGGTTTAAAAATCACCACTGTAGCAAGTTCCACCATTAGTGCACAAAAAGCACAATCCCTGCAATTACCCATAGTAGCTTTAGAACATATCAGTAGCATCGACCTATATGTCGATGGTGCTGACGAGATTGATCCGCAAAGGACGTTATTGAAAGGCCGCGGTAGTGATTTGGTAAAAGAAAAGTTATTAGCCAAAGCGGCTACTCAGTTTATTGCCGTTGCTGATGAAAGCAAACTCGTCAGTCATATCG
>JACDEP010000090.1 GCA_013816325.1 Methylotenera sp. | reverse complement strand
GGCTTCAACTTGCGCCAGTAAGGCCGAATCAACTTTTACACTGCCTTTAGCCGGGGTGACTTGCACCGCTGGCGATTCGCCAAAGAAGTTTGGAATGGTATAAACAAGCCCAATCAAAATAATGATTGCAACTAAAATGTTCTTCCACATTGGGTAGCGGTTCATAGTCAGGCTCTAATCAATAACGGTGGATAGTTTGGAAATTCTGGATTTAGATACTTTTGATTGTACCTTTTGGCAGCGCGGTTTGGATGGCTTGTTTTTGCACGATTACTTCGGTATTCACAGCAATTTCTACCGTAACGAATGATTCGGTAACCTTGGTCACCTTACCAACCACGCCGCCGCTAGTGACCACTTCATCACCTTTTTGCAAAGCAGCAATCATTGCGCGTTGCTCTTTAGCCTGTTTCATTTGCGGGCGGATAATCATAAAGAAGAACAATACGAAAATCACTACAAGTGGAAGAAAGCTCATCAAATCACTAGTGGATGAGCCGGATGCTGCGTATGCATTTGAAATAAACACGTGATTGCCTTTGAATAATAGTAATTGAACTGTAAAAATTAGCTCAGGATTTTAGCACAGACTGTAATCATTTGTAGATTACGACAAGCTCGCGCGCTTAGCGGCGAAATCGCGTTTAAAACTTTCAAACGTGCCGTTTTCAATTGCGCTGCGCATATCTGCCATTAAAACTTGGTAATAATGCAGGTTATGGATGGTATTAAGGCGAGAGCCCAATATTTCGCCCACTTTATGCAGGTGGTGCAAATAAGCACGCGTAAAGTTTTGGCAGGTGTAACAAGAACAATCAGCGTCTAAAGGCGCAACATCATTCTTGTAACTAGCATTCTTAATTTTTACATCGCCGTACTGAGTAAATAGCCAGCCGTTGCGTGCATTGCGTGTTGGCATCACACAGTCGAACATATCAATACCTTGGCTGACTGCAGCAAGCAAATCTTCTGGCGTACCTACACCCATTAAGTAGCGAGGTTTGTCCTGCGGCATTTTGGGCGCAGTATGGGCTAAGATGCGCAGCATATCTTCTTTAGGTTCACCAACAGACAGGCCGCCAATCGCGTAGCCATCAAAGCCAATGCCGGTTAAACCACTAAGTGAAATATCCCTTAATTCTTCATGCATGCCACCTTGAATAATGCCAAACAATGCATTTTTTTGCTGCATGCTCGAATCTGCGGCGTTGGTACCGTCTTCAGTTGCTGGCCGTACTGTTTGTTCTGTTTGCGCTACCTCATGCTTACTGCCTTGCATGTTCATCACTTGGGAGATTGATAATGATTGATACAAATCAAATGCATCTTTGCTGCGTTTTGCCCAACGCAATGAAAGCTGCATGGATTCATTCGCTTCCTTAATCGTTGCCGGGTATGGCGTACATTCATCAAAAATCATCACGATATCGGAATTGAGCACTTTTTGGATGCGCATAGACTCTTCCGGCGTTAGGAAGCAGCTATCACCGTTAATAGGCGAACGGAATTTAACGCCTTCTTCGGATATCTTGCGTAAGGCGCCCAGGCTCCATACTTGGAAGCCGCCAGAGTCTGTAAGTAATGGGCCATCCCAGCCCATGAATTTATGTAAACCACCATGCGCAGCAATGACATTTAACCCCGGACGCAACCATAAATGAAAAGTATTGCCCAAAACGATGTGCGCATTAATCTCTTTTAATTCTAAGGGTGACATGGCTTTAACTGTACCGTAAGTGCCAACCGGCATGAATGCCGGGGTTTGTACTTCGCCATGCTGGAGTTTTACGGTGCCGCGGCGGGCAAGACCATCTTGTTTGTGTAGTGTGAATCGCATGAGTAATTAAATAGATAGAGTATTTCTAGCTCGCGATATTAACACAGCAGGCACATTATGCTTTTAACAAGGCATATTCAAATAGTTCAGCTTTGTTATACTAATGATAAGTTTACTTACTGAAAGCTTGATTATGGTCGAAAAACTCGCGCGTACCCGAAGCAAAAAACCATTGCTAGAAGGCGGTTTGAAAGAACGTGGTATTTATTTATTGCCTAACCTTTTTACTTCTGCGGCCTTATTTGCGGGGTTCTTTGCTATCGTGCAATCTATGAACGAGCGTTTTGAATTGGCTGCAATAGCTATTTTTATAGCAATGGTATTGGATGGCTTGGATGGACGTGTAGCACGCATGACGAATACACAAAGTGCGTTCGGTGCAGAATACGATAGCTTGTCTGACATGGTTTCTTTCGGCGTTGCACCCGCTCTTATATTGTATGTATGGGCATTAAAACCGCTAGGTAAATTAGGCTGGATAGCCGCCTTTATCTATTGCGCTTGTGCAGCGTTACGTTTGGCTAGGTTCAATACTAAGCTAGATGATGAGCACCAGGATAAGCGTTTCTTCCAAGGTTTGCCTAGTCCTGCGGCGGCAGCGTTGTTAGCAGGGTTTGTATGGGTATCATATGAATATGGAGTAAGTGGACGTGACATCTTTTTTGGCATTTTGCAATGGAAATGGATGGCGTGGGGCATTACAGTATTTGCCGGTGTGTCTATGGTAAGTGATATGCGCTTTTACAGCGGTAAGGATATCAATCTTAAAGAAAGTGTGCCGTTTTTTGTGATTTTAGGCATTATGCTGGCCTTCGTTTTGATTTCCTATAGTCCGCCAGAAGTGTTGTTTTTTGTCATGATTGTTTATGCTTTATCCGGTTATGTGCTTTGGGTGCGCGATAGATTCAAGGCCAAAAAAACGCCATCCGTTGGTGAGTAAAATTAAATTTGTGGGTATGATTAATAAATTCAGATACTTAAAGGCTTGCATAACGCATTAAAAAATATTATATTTCTACCACTATGTTTAATTTACATATTTTAAATGCTTTTTACGTGATTGGCTTTTCAGCCAGTGCACTCTTGTTACGCACCTTAGTATTGCGCCATTTGGCCACGCTACGTGCTCGTACCCTGCGCTAACGCGCAAATATACCCCCACCCCTTTGTATTAAATGACGTTGCGTAATGATACTGCAGCGAGATGATAGTATTTGAGTTTAATTTATATTGCCTTCAAATCTATCAATCAACTTAAAACGATTAAAAAATAAGGTAATGATAATGAAAACCGATAACCAAATGCCCGAACATCAAATGCCAGAAAACCAAAAACGAGAACAGATTATTATTTTTGATACCACTTTGCGTGATGGCGAACAAAGCCCGGGCGCATCAATGACTAAAGAAGAGAAGATCCGCATTGCTCGCCAGCTCGAAAAGTTGGGCGTAGATGTGATAGAAGCAGGCTTTGCTGCAGCCAGTCCAGGCGATTTTGATGCAATTCATGAGATTGCAAAAATCATCAAGAACTCAACGGTTTGTTCACTTGCTCGTGCCAACGAGAATGATGTACGCCGCGCTGGTGAGGCAATACAGCCTGCAGCCCGCAAACGTATTCATACTTTTATCGCTACCAGTAAAATCCACATGGAAAACAAGCTTCGCATGACGGAAGACCAAGTATTGGAACGCGCAGTACAGGCTGTGAAATGGGCATTAGAATATACCGACGATGTGGAGTTTTCAGCCGAAGATGCCGTACGTTCGGATATTGATTTCTTGATTCGCATATTCGATGCTGTAATACAAGCTGGCGCAAAAACAATCAATGTTCCGGATACCGTAGGCTATTCCATTCCTGCCCCGTGGGGCGAGCGTATGCGCGAATTGATTGCACGTGTGCCTAATAGCGATAAAGTAGTGTGGTCTACACATTGCCATAATGACTTAGGAATGGCAGTGGCCAACTCATTGGCTGCTGTAATGGGTGGTGCACGCCAAGTAGAATGTACGATTAACGGCTTGGGAGAGCGTGCTGGAAATGCGAGCTTGGAAGAAATCGTAATGGCGATTAAGACTCGTCAGGATATCTTCAATTTAAGCACGCGCATCGACGCTACGCAAATTGTCCCGACCAGCAAATTGGTATCTACTATCACCGGCTACCCGGTGCAGCCGAATAAAGCCATCGTCGGTGCTAATGCTTTTGCCCATGAGTCGGGCATCCACCAAGATGGTGTGTTAAAACATCGTGAAACCTATGAGATCATGCGTGCCGAAGATGTAGGCTGGAATGCCAATAAATTAACATTAGGCAAGTTATCCGGTCGTAATGCATTCAGGACCCGTTTGAAAGAATTAGGGATTGAACTTGATACTGAAGATTTGTTGAATGCTGCGTTCGCACGTTTTAAAGACTTAGCGGACAAGAAATCTGAGATTTTCGATGAAGATTTACATGCTTTGGTCAGCGATGAGTTTATTTCAGAGGCAACTGAGCATTTCAAGCTTGTTTATTTGCAAGTGGCTTCGATTACCGGTGAAATACCACATGCCGTCATTACTTTGTCAGAAAATGGTATTGAAAAGCGCGCAGAATCAGACGGTGGTGGCCCGGTAGATGCGACTTTCAAGGCAATTGAGAATATGGTCTCGAGCGGCGCGGAGTTGCAGCTTTACTCTGTGAACAACATCACCAGCGGCACTGATGCGCAAGGTGAAGTAACCGTGCGTCTTTCTAAGGGGGGGCGCATTGTGAATGGGCAGGGCGCGGATACGGATATTGTGATTGCCTCGGCAAAAGCTTATTTGAATGCGCTGAATAAAATCCAGTCGAAATCGGAACGTGCTCATCCCCAAGTAGAATCATTACAAAATTGCACGATAGCTTTGTAGCAGAACTTGACGTACTTCATGTACTACCTACGTTCTGGCGTCTGATTCTCACACGATTTCGAAATGATAGAAATGTATGCAATATAAAAACCAAAGCCTGTTAATTATTCTGGCGCTGTTCTGTACCTATTTCATCTGGGGCTCAACTTACCTGGCGATACGTTTTGGAATAGAGAGTTTCCCGCCATTCATGTTGGCGGGCATCCGATTTACGGTGGCGGGTCTGGTTTTGTATTTGGTCTTGCGTGCCTTTGGTGCGCCTTGCCCCACAAAACAGCAATGGTTGGGAGCTACAGCCATCGGTATTCTACTGCCCGCTTTTGGTAATGGCACGGTGTGTTATGTACAACAAACCGTTTCATCTAGCCTTGCGGCCCTTTCTATTGCTACAGCACCTATCTGGATGGCGATTTTTTCTTCTATTTGGGGTCATAAAATCACGGTTAGGGAATGGCTGGGGATTGCAATTGGTTTAGTCGGTATCGTATTGCTGAATCTTGGTGGTAGCTTGCAGGGCGATACAGTAAGTGCTGTGTTATTGATTTTTGCAGCGGCGGCTTGGTCATTCGGTTCTGTTTGGGGGAAATACCTAGCGACGCCCAGTGGTTTGATGGCGCCTGCAACCCAAATGTTTACTGGTGGCTTGGTATTGCTGATGATCAGCGCGTTACAGGGTGAAACCTGGCCCCAACATATCAGTACAAAATCATGGGGTGCGATGTGGTTTTTAATCATATTAGGTTCATTGGTAGCTTACAGCGCTTATCAATACTTGCTTAAAACAGTGCGCCCACTGGTAGCAAGCAGTAATACTTTCGTGAACCCGATTGTTGCATTCGCAGCGGGTATGTGGCTAGCTAATGAACACGTGAATAAAAGCGAATTCATTGCCCTAGCGGTAATTCTAGTAGGCGTATTTCTAGTATTATCTGCCGAACCTAAAAGTAGCATGCAAAATAATTAAAGAAACTGAATATTAACCAACAAGTGAATCAACAAATGACACAAAATATCCAGAACCTCGCTTTGTTTGATTTAGACAATACATTATTGGCCGGCGATAGTGATTACAACTGGAGTCTGTTTTTAATCGAAGAGGGCTTGTTGGATGCGAAAACGCATCAGGAAAGAAACGAGCAGTTTTACTTGGATTATAAGAACGGTAACCTGGATATTCATAAATTCCTGGAATTTCAATTAAAGCCTTTGAGTGAGCATCCGCGTAAATTTTTAGATCAGCTGCATAAAAAATATATGCAATACACGATAAGCCCGATGATTACTGCTAAAGCGCAAGCACTTGTCGACCAACATAAAGCACAGGGCGATCTTTGTTTGATTATTACTGCGACCAATAGCTTTGTGACGCGCCCAATTGCTACCGCCTACGGTATCGAGCACCTAATTGGCACTGATCCTGAAGAGGTTGATGGCCAGTTTACGGGTGGTGTGACAGGAGTTCCGAGCTTTCAAGAAGGTAAAGTGACGCGTTTAAACCATTGGCTGGAAGCGCGTGGAAAGCAATTGTCGGATTTTCCTGTGAGCTATTTTTATAGCGATTCGCACAATGATTTACCATTGATGAAATTGGTAACCAATCCTGTTGCGGTAAATGCTGATGCCACTTTACGTGCTTATGCGCATGAGCAAAGCTGGCCGCAAATCAATTTGAAATAAGCAGTCTTTTAGCGGTGTAAAATTACTTCTAATACGAATTTGCTGCCCACGTAAGCCAATAACAGTAGTAAGAACCCTGCAAGTGTCCAGCGGATGGCTTTGAGGCCGCGCCAGCCGTATTTATACCTACCAAATAGCAAGCTGGCATATATGAACCAGCTGGCAATTGAAAAGATGATCTTATGGCTAAGTTGCAGTGGTTTGCCGAAAATCTGTTCCGAAAACAGCATACCGCTAACCATGGTAACCGTCAGTAAAATGAAACCCAAAGTGATTATTCTGAATAACAGTGTTTCCATGACCATCAACGGTGGGAAACTCGGCAATTTAATCAAGGTAGGTTTATTGTGCAAGCTGCGCTCAGCGATGGTCATCAGCACCGCATGTAAAGCAGCAAACGTGAATAAGCTATACGCTAAAATAGCGATGCCTATGTGCAGCAGGAAAAGACTTGCTGCAGCCGTTGGCAGGTAATGGTTTTGCGAAGTAAACGCGGGCAAAATAGCAAAGATTGCGGCTGGAGGTAATACAAATGCCTGCAAGCTATGTAATTCATGCTTTAAATCGCTCAGCCAATATATAAGTACTGTCAGCCAGAATATCGCAGAAAGCGCATTGTAAAAGCCCAAGTTAAAGCCATTGCCAAATAAGCCAGCAAATAAAAGCCAGCCATGTAAGGCCAAGGCTAGAGCTATCATAGCGGAATGTAAAGTAAGTGTTTGCGCGCTGGAATGGCTAATCACCATTGATTTGCTATCGGCTGTTTTAGCATGTCGCCAAAAATCTGCGGCAACCGCTAAATAGATAAATGCAACTGCGATGTAAGGAATCAATGTCTGCATAGTTTCAGGATGCCTTAATATTTCATATTTAGTAGTAATACCGTGTTGCTCACTAAAGAACGTTCCTTACATATCATATATGCCGCGTCTAATTTTATAGCTCGCGTCTTGTCTTACGTAAAAATATGACTTTTCGAAACACCCTGAATTATGGCCTAAAAATAATAGGCTGAGTTAAAATCGTATTTGCTGGTCATAATTTGTCAGTATGGTAATTTTAGCGATTAAATTTGCAAGAAACCTAATCAACAAGGTAACAAACATTATGTTAAAGAATTTAACGGGGCGTCTGCAAGGCGTTATCAAAAATCTGCGCGGCCAAGCGCGATTGACGGAAGAGAACATTTCCGATGCGATGCGTGAAGTGCGTATGGCGTTACTGGAAGCCGATGTGGCATTACCAGTCGTCAAGGAGTTTATTACCAAGGTAAAAGAGCGCGCACTTGGTAAAGATGTGTTGCAAAGCCTAACACCTGGTCAAGCGGTCATCCAAGTCGTTAACGATGAGTTAACGCATTTGATGGGCGACGGCAATGTCGGCCTGAATTTGGCGGCTGTGCCTCCAGTGATTATACTCATGGCGGGTCTGCAAGGCTCTGGTAAAACAACTACGTCTGCCAAACTAGGAAAATTACTAAAAGAACAGAAAAAGAAGGTGTTGCTAGCTAGCGCTGATATTTACCGCCCGGCGGCGATAGAACAGTTGAAAACGCTAGGAAAACAGTTAGAAATAGATTGTTTTGATAGTAATACCACCCAGAAGCCTATTGATATTGCCAAAGCAGTATTAGATTTTGCCAAGCGCGGTTATTACGATGTAGTGATATTCGATACGGCCGGCCGCTTGGGTATTGATGAATCGATGATGGCTGAAATCAAGGCATTACATCAGTTGCTCAACCCAATGGAAACGTTATTCGTAGTCGACGCCATGCAAGGCCAGGACGCGGTGAATACCGCTAAAGCCTTCGGTGATACCCTACCCCTTACGGGCATCGTGTTAACCAAGCTAGATGGTGATGCACGTGGCGGTGCAGCACTCTCTGTACGTCACATTACAGGCAAGCCAATCAAGTTTATCGGCGTTAGCGAAAAAGTGGATGGTTTGGAACCCTTTTACCCAGACCGTATGGCATCGCGCATATTGGGCATGGGAGATGTGCTCAGCCTGATTGAGCAGGCTCACAAAAATGTCAATATGGCAGAGGCGCAGAAGATTGCCGATAAGGTCAAATCCGGCAAGAACTTTGACCTGGATGACTTCAAAGCGCAGATGTCCCAAATGCGTAAGATGGGTGGCATGGGCGCCCTCATGGACAAAATGCCTGCACAGATGGCAGGCATGGCAGCCAAAATGAACCCGGACGATGCGGATAAAAGTATCCGTC
>JACDEP010000203.1 GCA_013816325.1 Methylotenera sp. | reverse complement strand
GTATTCCAACTTCGGAGGTATTACATACTGATAGCCATGTACCTTAAATAAATCCAATAAGGTACGGCGTAACGATTCAATGCGCGCGGCTTCGGCGGGCAAGACGTCTTCTATGTATTCAGGGAGCAGCCAGTTATGCATTTTTATTATCACTTACGTTTATTATTGCTTACGTTAGTTTTACATACGCAATTACGAATTTACTTACTCAAGAGAATTATTACCAAACCGCCCACAATAGACATTAAACCGACAAAACGCAATTGCCCGTCTTTCAATTCAATCATGCGCTTAAAAGTGTCACGCCATGCCTGAGGTACCAACAAAGGTAGTAAGCCTTCAAATATCAGCATTAAGCCGAACGCAGTGATTAATGCCGTATTCACTTGTAATTATTTTTTTACCGGGCTGCGCATGTACTTAAAGAAATCCGAGCTTGGGTCAAGCACCATGATATCGCTCTTGTTCCTGAAGCTATTTTTGTAAGCTTCCGTACTGCGGTAAAACGCATAAAATTCAGGATTTTTGCTATACGATTGGTTATAAATCGCTGCTGCCAGGGCATCGCCCTCACCTTTGGTCTTTTGTGCATCTCGATAAGCTTCGGCAATGATGACTTCACGTTGCTTATCAGCATCTGCACGAATTTTTTCGGAGGAAGCGGAACCTTCAGAACGCAATTGGTTAGCGATACGCTTACGCTCCGAGATCATTCTGTCATAGACTGACTTACTAATATCTTCAGAATAATCCACACGTTTCAGACGTACATCAACTACTTGAATCCCCATCTGACGTGCATCCAAATCAGCTCTTCTACGTAAATTATCCATCACGGCTACACGCTCACCGGCAATCACATCATGCACGGTGCGTTTACCAAATTCAGCACGCAGACCGGCGTTTACAACTTTAGTCAAACGGTCTTCTGCTGCAGCTTCGCCGCCTTCCTTGATTGAAACGTAGTATTTTGCAGGATTAATGATGCGCCATTTGATGAACGAATCCACCATCATGTACTTATTCTCACTGGTGATCAGCTTAGCTGGCTGGTCAGAATCCAAGGTGATAATCCTGTTATCAAAATATTTCAAATCGTCTACGAATGGAACTTTGAAATAAAGACCAGGCGTTTTTTTTACCGCAACTATGCCACCAAGGCGTTTCACCAGTACATATTGGGTTTGGCTTACGGTAAATGCTGAGGATGCCAGCGCCACAATAGCAATGACTACGATAATTAAAATGCTCTTAATATTATTCATCACTTTTCCTTACCTGCTTTCTCTGTCACGGCTACGGAAAGCATCGCGTGTACGGTCCGTTTCTGGCACAGTATCCGCCGCTACAGGCGGCTGTGGGTTAAGGGACTGCATTGACTGAGATTGCAAAGGTGCATTGGCCCCACTTGCATTAATCAGCTTATCTAGTGGTAGGTATAACAGGCTATTGCCGGCTTTTTGATCGACCACCACTTTGCTCACGCTAGATAAAATCTGCTCCTGTGCATCCAGGTACAAGCGCTGCCTTGTGACTTCTGGCGCATTATTATATTGGACTAAGATCTGGTCGAAACGACTGGCGTTACCGCGCGCTTCACTCTCGATTTTGAGTTTATAACCGGCAGCTTCAGCCAGTAAACGTGACGCGGTACCACGTGCTTTCGGAATCACATCATTCGCATATGCCTGACCTTCGTTGATCAAGCGCTGATTATCTTGATTAGCGCGGTTTACATCTTCAAACGCTTCCTGCACCTGCTCTGGTGGTTGTGCGCCCTGCTGAGTTACGCTGATAATATTAACACCGGCCTTATAGCTGTCCAGAATGACTTGCATACGAGCTGAGGTATCCTGTAAGCCTTTTTGCAATAAATCGTCCAAGGTATTTTTACCTACCTCTTCACGAATCGCAGTTTCAGCCGCAGACCTTACTGCGTCGTCAGTATCGCGATTATTGAACAAGTAGTCTTTTGCATTTTTAAGGTTGTACTGCACTGCAAACTGTAGATCAATGATGTTTTCATCTTCAGTTAACATTAAGGATTCTTTTGGCTGTTTGGTTTTTCCGCCGCCACCTTCGTTAGTGCGGTAACCAACTTCCAGCCTACGGATTTGTTCCATATTCACTACTGCCACCGTTTCAATCGGGTAAGGCAAATGCCAGCGCGGGCCAGACTCGGTCGTTTCATTAAATTTACCAAAGCGCTGTACCACACCCAGTGAGCCTTGATCGACAATGTAAAACCCCATGCCAAACCACACCAGCAAAACTACTAGCACAATTGGAATAATGGGCAAATTAGATGGACTTGAGCGACTAGGTGTATGGTTAGGGGGTGGGTTACCACTACCCTTACCAAATAAGTTGTTGATTTTTCGGCTCAGATTACGCATGACCTCATCCAAGTCTGGCGGGCCTTCATTGTTACGCTGTCCCCATCCGGGAAATTTAATCATTCAATGCTCCAAAAAATTTATGCATACGTACTTTCTTCAGTGTTTAATCGCTGCAGATGGTGATAATGTTCCGCCATTGCTTGTCTTAAAAGATCAAGGCCTTCGCCAGTTTTTGCCGACGTATGTATGGTCGTGATTCTACCATATTCGTCACGGCTTAATGAGGCTTCCAGCCCTATTCTGTCTATTTGGTTATACACTACGATCTGCGGAACGTTAGAGGCGCTGATCTCTTCCAATACCTTACTCACTTGTGCAATCTGTTCATCGCGGTTGGTACTCGCCGTATCAACAATATGCAGCAATAAATCGGCTTGTGCAGCCTCTTCAAGGGTCGCCCCAAACGCATCAACCAAAGCATGTGGCAGATGCTTGATAAAACCCACCGTGTCGGAAATAACTACGGGACCGCAATCAGGAATATACATCTTATGTGTCGTCGTATCTAAAGTTGCGAATAATTGGTCAGCCGCGTAGATGTTGGCTTTGGTCAATCGGTTAAATACTGTGGATTTACCGGCGTTGGTA
>JACDEP010000089.1:4499-8736 GCA_013816325.1 Methylotenera sp. | reverse complement strand
GCTCTAATGCCATGGGTATTTTCTATCCGTATATCGATGTGCCTAATGTGCACTTGATTGGCGTAGAAGCCGCAGGCCATGGTCTGGAAACGGGGAAACATGCTGCGCCATTGACAGCGAACAGCCCGATAGGTGTTTTGCACGGCAACCGTACTTATTTGATGCAAGATGAAGACGGCCAGATCATAGAGACCCATTCAATTTCGGCTGGTTTGGATTACCCAGGCGTAGGTCCAGAACACGCATGGCTTAAAGATATCAAGCGTGCTGAATATGTAGCGATTACCGATGATGAAGCAATGGCAGCATTCCATAGCTTATGTCGCACTGAAGGTATCATTCCCGCGCTTGAATCCAGCCATGCCTTAGCCCATGCCGAAAAAATGGCAAAAACCATGAGCAAAGATGAAATTATCCTGGTTAACTTGTCCGGCCGTGGGGATAAGGATATTAATACGGTCGCTAAGCTTGCTAACATTACTTTATAAAATACAAACCTCGTTGCAATACGGCGTAGTTTAGTAGAAAAATAATGACTCAAATATGGTCCATATGCTTCGCAATAATTCTTTACCCACGCCTTGTCATGTTTAGAGGTTTGCATTTTTTACATAACAAGACAATAACTTAACTAACTGATTCCACTCATGTCACGTATCCAATCCACTTTCGCCACCCTGAAACAACAAGGTAAAAAAGCCTTAATTCCTTACATTACTGCGGGTGACCCACACCCAAAATATACCGTAGATTTGATGCATGCCTTGGTTAAGCATGGTGCAGACATGATAGAACTGGGCGTGCCATTTTCAGACCCGATGGCGGATGGCCCGGTAATCCAGCGTGCCAGTGAACGTGCATTAGTGCACAAAGTTGGGCTAGCTTCAGTATTGGAAATGGTCAAAACATTCCGCCAGACAAATCAAATTACACCAATTATTCTCATGGGTTACGCAAACCCGATTGAAGCGATTGGTCCTGTTGCGTTTGCAGACCGGGCTGAAGCTGCGGATATAGATGGCGTGATTACCGTTGATTACCCACCGGAAGAATGTGGTGATTTTGTTAAAGAATTGCGTTCCCGAGATATCGATCCGGTGTTTTTGCTATCACCAACAACTGAACCTAAACGCGTTGACCTTATCGTCAGCCAGGCTAGCGGCTTTGTGTATTATGTATCGTTAAAAGGCGTTACCGGTGCGGCTAACTTGGATATTGTCGAGGTTTCAAAACGGGTTGCGTCTATTCGCACCCAAACAAACTTACCGGTAGGTGTAGGTTTTGGTATTCGTGACGCTGCAACAGCGAAAGCCACTGCTGCAATCGCTGATGCGGTGGTAGTGGGCAGTCGCATGGTGCAAGTGATTGAAGCTTCTAATGATGATAATTTATTAGCTAATGTGGCTGCATTGATGGATGAGTTAAAGACTGCCGTTGACGCAGCCTAAATAAAGGCTAGAACATGCTTAAAAGCACTTGAGCTTTTTAAAGGCATTAAGGAGATTCAGATGAGTTGGTTAGATAAGATTCCACAAAAAATCAAACGTGTTGTTGGCGCAGATAAGAAAACCGTTCCGGAAGGGCTCTGGAGTAAGTGCGCATCATGCCAGTCTGTGCTGTATAAGAAAGATCTGGAAGATAATTCGGAAGTTTGCCCTAAATGTGGCTTTCATAACCGCATCGGCGCTAGGGCCCGTTTGGCGCAATTATTGGATGCCGAAGGCCAGTTTGAAATAGGCGCTTCTGTCCAGCCGATAGACCCGTTGAAATTTAAGGACAGCAAAAGTTACGCTGACCGTATTAAAGAATCACAAAAAACAGTTGGGGAAACAGACGCATTGGTCGTCAAGCAAGGCAGCATCAAGACTATCCCAGTGGTGATTGCCGTATTTGAATTCAAGTTCATGGGCGGCTCTATGGGCTCCGTAGTGGGCGAACGTTTTGCCCGTGGCGTACAAACTGCCATAGACAATAAGATGGCATTTATTTGCATATCCGCAAGTGGCGGAGCGCGTATGCAAGAAGGTTTGTTATCACTCATGCAAATGGCTAAAACCAGTGCAGCACTAACGCAGTTAAGTAAGGCCGGTTTGCCTTATATATCAGTATTAACCGACCCTACTATGGGGGGTGTTTCTGCCAGCTTTGCCATGCTCGGCGATATTATTGTAGCCGAACCACAAGCATTGATCGGCTTTGCAGGACCGCGCGTGATTGAACAAACCGTCCGTGAAACCTTGCCGGATGGCTTTCAAAAATCTGAATTCTTACTTGAACACGGTGCGATAGACTTGATTATAGACAGGCGAGATATGCGCAACAAATTAGCCAGTTTATTAGCCAATCTCATGCGCCTACCAGTAGCTGCATAACTCATTAAAATTGACTCAACGCATCACTAATATTTCATGCCTCAAGGCCTTGCTTATGTTTAAAGACCTAGCGTATGTTTAAAGATTTAGCGTATGTTTAAAGACCTAGCGTATGTTTAAAGACCTAGCGTATGTATGAAAAGTTGGCCGCCAAGGATTTATCTTCTTGGCTAAGCTATATCGAAAGCTTACATCCAAAATCCATCGCAATGGGTTTGGACCGTGTTAAGCAAGTTATTGAACTTTTACAACTCAATCCCAAATTCATTATCATCAATGTAGCCGGCACCAATGGCAAAGGTTCTACCTGTGCGATGCTTGAGCAGGTATACCGCCAAGCTGGCTATCGTGTTGGCTGCTATACCTCACCGCATTTATTGCGTTATAACGAGCGAGTACGGGTTGATGGTGCAGAAGTTGCCGATGCTGATTTGTGCGCGGCATTCGCTGTAATTGAAATAGCTAGGGTCAATGTTGACAAACAAGTGCCTATACAACTGACTTATTTTGAAGTGGCAACCTTGGCAGCAGTCTGGCATTTTATGCAGGCGAATATAGATATCGCTATCTTGGAAATAGGCTTGGGCGGCAGGCTGGATGCAGTGAATGCTTTCGAACCAAGCTGCACAGTAGTGACTAGTGTCGATTTGGATCATCAGGAATTCCTAGGTGATACGCGTGAGAAAATCGGTTATGAGAAAGCTGGTATCTTTCGGTTACACGTTCCTGCAATTTGCGGGGATGATGTTCCGCCGACCAGCCTTATTAAACATGCGCATGCTATACACGCTGATTTGCTGTGTATCCATCGTGATTTTGATTACCAGCTTGTCAATGAAGGTTGGCAATATACTAGCGCTGATAATACTGAATACATACTGCCATTGCCGGCATTACAAGGCGCCTACCAATTAAGTAATGCTGCCTGTGCTGTTACTGCGGTTGAATCCCTGCAAGCAAAATTACCTGTAACGCAAGATGCAATTGCCAAAGCAATGCGCCAGGTTACATTAGCTGGGCGTTTCCAAGTGGTCGCCGAGCATGCGAACCATCTACCTAAAGTAATATTGGATGTCGCGCATAATCCACATGCTGCCCAGGCCCTGGCTTTGAACCTAAAAGCCTATCGACAAACTAAAGGTAGGACTGTTGCCGTATTCGCGATGTTGGCTGATAAAGACATCGAGGGTGTTGTCAAAGCATTAAAAAATGAAATAGATATTTGGTATATCGCCGGCATCGACCATATGCGCGGTGCACTGGCTAAGGAGCTGGCGGCTACGATGGTGATTGCTTTGCCGGGTGCCGAGATTGAAATTTTTGATACAGTAGCGCAAGCTTATGCACAAGCCTGTATTGATATAACCGAAAATGATAAAATAATCGTATTCGGTTCATTCTTCACTGTTTCAAACGTCATGCAAGTCATAAGCAAACCAACTAATTTTTAAGGAAGCAGTAATGCCACCTGAGTTACCTAATGAACAAGAGCTAATACTGAAAAAAAGAGCACGTCGCCGCTTGGTTGGCGCAATAGCGCTGGTGTTGTTAATGATCATTGTGTTGCCAATGATATTGAAAGACCGGACAGCGCCGGATTCGCAAGAGTCCATCAAGATCAATATGCTAGAAACTACAACAGAAGACTTCAACTCTACCGTAGTGCCGTTAGGCGGGAATATAGAAGCGCCTAAGCCCACTGAGGGCACTGCTGTACCAGACCTGCCTGCGGATTTAATGCCAGAACCTGCAAAAACAGAAGTTAAAACCAAAGTTACTGATGTTAAATCAGCTTCAGAAAATCCTGCCATCGCTAAACCATTACCTAAACCTGTAGAAACCAAGAAGCCTGAACCGACCAAAGC
>JACDEP010000089.1:0-4489 GCA_013816325.1 Methylotenera sp. | reverse complement strand
AGCAGCCCAAGCAACGCCAGCAAAAAGCGCAGAAAGCTTTACTGTGCAGATAGGTGTGTTTTCAGATGCAACTAATGTTAAACAACTACAAGATAAGTTAAAACGAGCGGGTTATTCTTCTCGCACCGAAAAAATCTCTACGCCTAAAGGTGAAAAGATTCGTTTAAGAGCAGGTAATTTCAATTCACGCCAAGATGCGGACGCCGCTTTAAGTAAGATAAAACAGGCTGGTTTATCTGGCTTAGTCATGTCAAATAACTAATCGCATTGATTTTAATATCCGGCATTCAAAAAAAATAGATGACCATATTTGATTACGCTGTACTTGTAATTATCGCCTTATCCATCATATTAAGTGTGATGAGGGGGTTGGTAGCCGAAGTATTATCTATCGCAGGCTGGGTAGCCGCATTCTACGTGGCCAAGACCTATGCTGCTGAAATGCTGCCTATGATACCGCTGGATATACCTGCAGAATCCTTGCGCGTGCTGGCGGCTTTTTTGGTGCTATTTTTAGCCACCTTGCTGGTGACCACATTATTAGCAATAGCACTCTCGGCAATCTTTAAAAAAATTGGGCTAGGCTGGCTCAACCGATTGCTTGGTGCGCTGTTTGGCATTACTCGCGGGCTATTAATCGTATGCATTATTGTATTTTTAGCCGGTCTTACCGATATCCCAAAAGATGCGCGCTGGCGCAACGCTATGTTTAGCGCGCCTATTGAGGCCATGGTCATCAATATGCTACCGTGGCTGCCGGAAAGCATTGCTAAGCATGTTAAATACGATTAAATTAGCGCTACATGTACTTGAATTGTGGCGCCAAGTAACTTACAGAATTAACAACTTAAGGCTTTATTCATGTGCGGAATCATAGGTATTGTAGGTAAGAACCCAGTAAACCAGCTTTTGTACGATGGTTTGCTAGTATTGCAACATCGTGGGCAAGATGCCGCTGGCATTGTTACCTGTGATGGCAATACATTTTTCATGCATAAAAACAATGGCCTAGTAAAAGATGTTTTTCATACACGCCATATGCGTAGCCTAGTTGGGAATGCTGGCATTGCCCATGTGCGTTATCCTACCGCGGGTTCATCTTCAGCCGCCGAAGCGCAGCCTTTCTATGTTAACTCTCCATTTGGCATCGTCTTAGGCCATAACGGCAACCTCACAAATTCAGAGCAACTTAAATCTGAAATGTTCAGGCAAGACTTACGCCATATCAATACCTCTTCAGATTCTGAAGTATTGCTAAACGTATTGGCGCATGAGATTGAAAAAACCTCGCAAAACGCAGTGTTGAATACGGATATGGCTTTCCATGCTGTATCGGCTGTCCATAGGCGCTGTAAAGGCGCTTACGCAGTGGTTGCCATGATCGCGAACTTTGGCCTACTTGCCTTTAGGGATCCCCACGGAATTCGCCCTTTGGTGATCGGCAAATCCGAAAGTGATAAAGGTACTGAATATATCGTTGCATCAGAAAGCGTGGCATTGGATGTGCTGGGCTTTAAGCTGGTACGTGATGTTGAACCAGGTGAGGCTATTTTTATTGATATGGACGGCAACTTCTACTCACGTCAATGCGCAGAGAATCCTAAACTCACACCATGTATTTTTGAGTATGTGTACCTTGCCCGTCCTGACTCAGTGATTGATGGCGTTTCTGTGTATCAAACCCGTTTGGATATGGGTACCAGCCTTGCAAAAAAAATCAAACGTGATTGGTCACACCTAAAAATTGACGTAGTCATACCGATTCCTGATACCAGTCGTCCAAGTGCATTGCAATTGGGCATTACGTTAGGGCTGGACTACCGTGAAGGGTTCATTAAAAATCGTTACATCGGCCGTACGTTTATTATGCCTGGACAGGCCTTGCGCAAAAAATCTGTACGCCAAAAACTGAATCCTATTGGTATTGAATTCAAAGGCAAAAACGTATTGCTGGTAGATGACTCTATCGTGCGCGGTACTACCTCGCAGCAAATTGTACAGATGGCGCGTGATGCGGGTGCTAATAAAGTTTACTTCGCTTCAGCAGCCCCACCGGTACGCTTCCCGAATGTCTATGGCATCGATATGCCTAGCCGTGACGAATTATTGGCCACCGGACGCACCGATGAAGAAATCTGTAAAGAAATAGGCGCAGATGAATTGATTTACCAAGATTTGGATGAGCTGGTGAACGATGTCCGTTTGAGTAATCCAAGTATGGAGGTATTTGACTGTTCCTGCTTTGATGGTAAATATGTGACAGGTGATATCGATGATGCTTATCTTGCACGCATCGAATCAGCGCGTGGCGACCTGAACAGCAAGCAAAAGCCAGCCAACTCCAGCACGCAGATGGATTTAAATTTGGTAGGGGCTAATGAGGAAGATGAAGCTGTCGAAGCTTGACGGTCGGCACCGATAGGAATAATATTAACTTGCGCTGATTTGAGTTTGCCACATTAGTCAAGGCCACACTCAGCTTGCGGGCGCATTATAAACACAGCTAAAGCGAGTAAAAAAGAACCCGTTTTAGCGCTTTTGCTTAAACGGGTTTTTTTATGCATAAAAATAAAACCTAGTCGCAATATGTCGTTACAAATTATTTGATTCGCTTGCGTATAAATAAATGCCCCGAAAAATGTAGCGAGTGGTGCTTGGATTTTTAATTTATGGTTATATTTTTGATATTGGATTTTTATGACAAATAAAACACAGCAATGGCATCCAGAAACCTTATCCGTCCGTGCAGGGAGTGAGCACAGTGCATTCGGTGAAAACTCTGAAGCGATATTCCTGACATCCAGTTTCGTATTTGAGAACGCAGCTGAAGCAGCGGCACGCTTCGGTGGTCAGGAGCCCGGAAATATCTACTCGCGCTTCACCAACCCTACAGTCACTATGTTCCAGAATAAATTGGCGGCACTGGAAGGCGCGGAAACCTGCGTGGCAACGTCTAGTGGAATGTCAGCTATATTAGCTTGCGTTATGGGCATATGTTCTACAGGCGACCATGTTGTCGCATCGCGCAGCATCTTTGGCACCAGCGTGCAGCTATTCAGCAGCATCCTTGCCCGCTGGGGCTTGCAGGTAACTTTCGTGTCATTGACTGAACCTACTGCATGGCGTAACGCAGCACAGAAGAACACGAAATTGTTTTTTGTAGAAACACCTTCTAATCCCTTAACAGAGGTTTGTGATATCGCTGAGCTGGCTACTATCGCTCATCAGGCCGGAGCGCTATTGGTTGTGGATAATTGCTTTTGCACACCAGCCTTACAAAAACCTCTGGATTTAGGAGCAGACATTATTATTCACTCTGCTACCAAATATATTGATGGTCACGGCCGTTGTTTGGGCGGGGCTGTATTGGGTAAAAAAGACGTGCTCGAGCCAGTTTATGGTTTCTTGCGTACAGCTGGCCCAACCATGAGTGCATTCAATGCCTGGGTATTCTTAAAAGGCTTAGAAACCTTACATGTGCGTATGGATGCTCATTCACGCAATGCCTTAGCATTAGCACAATGGCTGGAAGCGCAACCTAAAGTAGCCCGCGTCTATTACCCTGGTCTAGCTTCGCATCCACAGCATGCAATTGCCATGTGCCAGCAAAAAACTGGCGGTGCCATCGTGTCTTTTGATGTAAAAGAAAATGGTGAGTCTGGTGGCAAAGATGCTGCCTGGCAATTGATTGATGCAACGCAGATGATTTCAATTACCGCAAACCTTGGCGATGCAAAAAGTACCATTACCCACCCCGCGACAACTACTCATAGTCGCGTAAGTCCCGAGGCTAGAGCTGCGTCTGGAATCGGCGATGGCTTGATAAGAATCGCAGTAGGTTTAGAGCATATTGAAGACATTCAAAATGACCTGACTTACCTAACGAAATAGGCATAAAAATGATGAGGCTTCTTGACTACTAAAACATGGTTGAGAAGCTCATTAAATCTGCTCATTAGGCAGGTAAACATGCTAGAATTTGGCTGATATAAAAACTATTAAAAGTCAGCTAAAACATGAGTCAAGACAGCAACCAATTCGCTAAAGAAACACTGCCTATCAGTCTCGAAGATGAGATGCGCCGTTCATACCTAGATTACGCCATGAGTGTGATTGTAGGCCGTGCCTTACCTGATGTGCGCGATGGTCTTAAACCAGTGCATCGCCGTGTTTTATTTGCGATGCATGAACTCTCAAACGACTATAACAAACCTTACAAAAAGTCTGCCCGCATCGTCGGTGATGTGATCGGTAAATATCATCCTCATGGCGACACTGCTGTGTACGATACTATCGTGCGTATGGCGCAAAATTTCAGCCTGCGTTACATGCTGGTAGATGGTCAAGGTAACTTTGGTTCTGTGGATGGAGACAATGCGGCAGCAATGCGTTATACGGAAATCCGTATGTCGAAAATTGCACATGAGTTATTGGCGGATATCGACAAGGAAACCGTTGATTTCGGCCCTAACTACGATGGGTCTGAGCA
>JACDEP010000202.1 GCA_013816325.1 Methylotenera sp. | reverse complement strand
CTGTTGCATGAGTACTTTGCTACCCATGGCGAACATCAGCACACTGACACCTGGACGACCATCAGGCGTTTCATCAGTAGAAAGCTCTCGCTCGATACCGGCCTCTACGCCGCAACCAATCACACTGGTGGCAAAACCCGTCATTGCGTTGGCTGCATGGTACGCCCACTTATGGTTTTGCGCGGTAATGAGCACCCGTGTACCGCGCATATTGAATGCCTCCGCAAAGGTGTCGTCAATCTGTACGCTATTGATTAACATTGGTTTTTAATTAAGCAGTTTCATCACCGGAGATAATCTTCCCTACCCACTCTTCGATAGGGATGATGCCAATTTCTTGTGCTTTCTTCGCCTCAGCTTCCGACAGAATATCTTGTACCAGATCTAATTGTTTCCAGCCTGCTAAAGGTGTTTCGCAGTGTTCCCGTGGCACATAGCGAGAATCGCGAACCTTTTCATACTTTGGGATATAGCGTGGACAGTTTTGCCATAATTCTGATAATTTTAACGCAACGACAAAGTCGGCTTCTTTATAATGCGCCATCAATGCAGGATCCTTTGAGATGGTCGCAGTGCCCTGTATACGCAGGCGATTAGGCGTTTCAAAAGAAATGAATAATAAGCCGACATTGGGATTAGCGCTGATATTTCCCATTGAAAAAAACATGCCGTTACCGTCGTAACTAGGAAATATCAATGTGGTATCGTCCAGCACTTTTACAAAGCCTGGGTCGCCACCTTTATAGGATGTTGTAGGGCGGCCTTGATGATCGATTGATGATAGAAAGAACATATTAGCGCTTGAAATAAAGCCCTTGGCCCCATCATCAAATTCAGTTTTGCAAGCCATTTCCTCTACACGGTCAGCCATTCCCCTGGTGCCAAATTCATCCTGAAGCTTACGGTGCTGCTCTCCATATAATCTACTCATTGCTCTTCCTTAATTTGATGCATGCAAGGGTTGTCCTTCATGAATAACGACACCGCCACGGCCATCTTCAGCGATTTCGTCATTCGAGATTTTAAAATTATCCAATTGCATCGTATGGTATTTATTGAAATATTCTTTTAGACCTTGTTCTACCCCATTATCAAATGCTGGCTTGGCTGTGTGAGTTTTACCCCAAACAACTTTGATGACTTTGCCATCTTTCACTACAAGCTCGCCATTCTTGAATACATAATCAGGCTTGGCAAACATGGCTTCACGGTCCGGCTGATCAGTATAGATGCAAATGTCTGCCGTAGCCCCAATACCCAAATGCCCGTGGCCATTCAACCCTATCAATTGGGCTGGGCCGCTGCGTGTCATGATGGCAATTTCATACAGGCTGTATTCGCGGTCTAAACTAGTTAAATTACTCATGGCTTGCGCATCCAAGTTTAATTTGCCAAATGCTTCATTCCTGAAGCTCTTATCCATAAGCAAGCGAATCAAATGCGGGTAACTGGTGAAAGGTGCGCCATTGGGGTGGTCCGTTGTTAAAAATATGCGCCACGGGTCTTCAACCGACAGGAATATCTCTAGGCCGATAGCCCACTGCAAGGCGTTGACATAATTCTGGTCGCGGTATTTGAAGGGTACGACACCGCAGCCGGCGTCGCATTCAATATCCATGATGACGGATTTTTTGGGATTAGCATATTTGGCATTCAATTGCTGCATCATGCTATCACCGGATGCAGTAACGGTTTGGCCGAACAGAATTTGCCCCACGTCTGCAGTAATGTGTTTGTTTTTATTCAGCGCTTCAGAGATTTGTGCAGCGGCTGACGAGAATTTTTTGTCGCCTTCCGTGCCATAACTATGAAATTGGATGTGCGTCAAATGCATGGGCACGCCATCAGAGGCGCCCATAGTCTGCAAGGTGGTTTCAAAGTTACCCGCAGCACCTAAATTATTACAGTGGACATGCAAAGGTTTGGCTATCCCGAGTTGATATACCGCAGTGCTTAAGCTCTTTAAAATCTCGCGTGGTGAAACTTGGTAAAAGCTATGATTTTCGTCCAGGTCTAATCGACGCTGATTGAACTTGAATGCCGATATGCCGCCGGGATTAACAACTTTAATGCCGATGGCTTGCGTGGCATGCAGCGTCCACGCCACATAATCGTTAATGGCTTTTTGATCAGCTTTGTTACTCAAAAGCCGTAAAAAGTAATCATCATTGCCCAGCATAGCGTAACCGCCTTTGTCTATCATTGGCGTATCGGCCATTTCTAGATGTGCTTGACGAGCATTGATAGGCAAAATCGCAGGTTCGAATGCGGCGGTATAGCCCATCTCGATATAGCGGAACCCAGTTTGACTAGTATTAGGAACTGCATCATGGCTGCAACTTGGCGTGCAGATATGCGCTTCTGGTTCGGTGTATTTACGCGTTTCTTGATATGCTTTAACTTGGAATTCTGGCAACATCATGCGTGCAATATTTACTTTACCGCCGCCAATATGGCTATGCATGTCAATCGCTCCTGCCATTACGATTTTCCCAGTTAAATCATAGGTGTAATAGATTTTTTCACTATGTGACGGTTTAACACCAATATGGCCATCACGTATATAAACGTCTTGAACAATACCGTCTACCCCATGTCTAGGGTCGTAGATTCTGCCATTTTTTAGATGTATCAGCATGGCATTGCATCCATTAGTTTTTGTATGACTTGTGCCAGAGTCGGCAGGTTTTTCTTCCGTACTTTTTTTAATGGCAATGCCACTGCGCTATCCATGCGGAACATAGTGCCGGTGTGATCCAAACCAGGGATGCCGACTGGAATAAATACATCGGGCGCTTTAGTAAACTGTGTATTCGGATGTCCGATGACAATGGTAGGTGCGTCAGTATTTGGCGGTACATATGGATTGAAAGTACTTATCCAAACTAAGGCATCGCATTCTTGAAGTTGTTGTTTAGTTGAAAATTTATACGTATCGTATTCTGATTGTCCATGTACGATTCGACTCCGGCTCGCTGAGCCACTTAGCCATGTGCTGACATTATTTATTGAGGTATCGCCATCACCTACATTGAGAGGCAAGCCTGCTA
>JACDEP010000088.1 GCA_013816325.1 Methylotenera sp. | reverse complement strand
GTCATATCGGGCAAAATTTTGTCATCCCTATCGAAATCATCCCATTCGCCTGGCAGCTTGCAAAAACAAGCTTGGAAAATTTGGGTGGGCGAGGTGATTTAAGGCCTAACGCAGCCAAAGACGGTTTTTGGGTTACGTCGCATGGTAGCTACGTATTGGATATGAAATTTGACCAAAGTATCACAACCGAAGCGTTAAATGACTTGATTAACAATACCCCAGGTGTCGTGGAACACGGCATATTTTATGGCTTGGCCCATGCAGTCTTTATCGCTGCAAATGGTGTCGTAAACGAGCGCTGGTCTAAGTAAGCGCTTGATAGCGCTCCTTGCGATGCCTTACAAACCGATGCGTTTGTTATTACTTCTCTTTACCTGCCTACTCGTTGCATGTAAACCTGCGGAGCATACTTCAGCAAATGCCACCCCTTCAGCTGAGCCTGACAAAAAAACACTTACTTTTGTAACGCATAATAGCCCTACCACTTATTATGTGAACGGCGAAAGCGAATATGCGGGGTTGGAATACGATTTAGCTACTTTATTTATTAGCGATTACGCCCCTGAATACAAAATTAAATTCAAAGTAGTTAATAGTATCAGTGACGTCATCCCAACCCTGCTTAAGGGTCAGGCGCAAATTGCTGCAGCAAACCTAACCGTTACGCCCTTGCGCCAGAAGTTGATTCAGTTTTCAAAGCCCTATCAGGAAACCCAGCAACAGCTTGTATTTAATGACGAGGTCGATAAAAAGCCGAAAAATCTTGTTGCTATCTCAGATAGGAAAATCGCCGTACCAGCTGGAACAAGCTTTGCGGAACGATTAAGCCTGTTACAGGAAAAAGAACCTAACCTGCGATGGCAGGCCCTTAAAAAAACCAATTCTGAAAATCTGCTAGAAGAAGTAGCCAGCGGCATCTTGGATTTTACCGTGGCAGATAGTCATTTAGTGGCCTTGATGCAAAACTATTATCCCAACCTTGCAGTGGGTTTGCCTCTGGGCGAACCGGAGAAAATTGCCTGGGCTTTACCTAAAAATGCGGATCCGCAATTAGTAAAAAACGTGAATAAATTTTTTGATGATATTCATAAAAACGGCACTTTACGTAATTTATTAGACCGCTATTACGGTAATTCCAAGCGCTTGAATACTCTGGATATTACGAATTTCCTTAAATTAACCAATACTTTATTGCCCAAATATATCAACCTGTTCAAACAGGCTCAGGAAATAACAGGTATTGATTGGCGATTATTAGCCGCTGTTAGCTATAGGGAGTCGCATTGGGATACCTACAATACCTCGCCTACCAATGTACGTGGGCTTATGATGTTAACGGAATCTACAGCCGACCTGATGGGCGTAACTGATAGGCTGGACCCTAAACAAAGCATTCCAGCGGGCGCAAAATATATCCTCAAACTCAAAGATACCATTCCTGAAGACATCCCTGAACCCGACAGAACCTATATGGCTTTGGCTGCTTATAACATCGGTTATGCGCATGTGGAAGATGCGAGGGTGCTTGCACAACGCTTGAAATTAAACCCGGATAGCTGGGCTGATGTGAAAAAGACCTTGGTGATGCTGAACAACCCCGAATACTATAGCAACGCTAAATATGGCTATGCCAGTGGTGGGGCTCCCGTGATTTTTGTTGAATCTATCCGTAGCTATCAGCGGATATTAGAACGTTACCAGCCTAGCCATAATCCTGGGTTCAATAATTTTAAAATCGCCTCAGATTTTTAAACTAGCCGATCGTAAGTCTTTCTAGGCCATTCATGTAAGGCTCTAACACTTCCGGCACCGTCACGCTACCGTCGGCATTTTGGTAGTTTTCCAGTACCGCTACAAGGGTACGTCCTACCGCCAAACCTGAACCATTCAATGTATGTACAAGCTCAGGCTTGCCGTTCTCGTTACGGAATCTAGCCTGTAACCTGCGAGCCTGGAAGGCTTCGCAATTGGATACAGATGAAATCTCGCGGTAAGTATTTTGTGCCGGTAGCCAAACTTCTAAATCGTAGGTTTTAGCTGCACCAAAGCCCATATCACCAGTACAGAGTGACACTACGCGATAAGCCAAGCCTAGTGCTTTCAAGATATTCTCGGCGTGACCCACCATTTCTTCAAGCGCTTCGTAACTTTT
Organism: Methylotenera sp.; assembly: GCA_013816325.1. Classification (GTDB taxonomy): domain Bacteria; phylum Pseudomonadota; class Gammaproteobacteria; order Burkholderiales; family Methylophilaceae; genus Methylotenera. The sequence goes on along the minus strand of JACDEP010000088.1, from coordinate 6,806 downwards.
GCTTGGGTGCACAATCTGTACCATCTCAACTTTGTCGAACTGGTGCTGACGGATCATGCCTTTAGTATCTTTACCATACGAGCCAGCCTCAGAGCGGAAGCATGGGGTATGAGCCGTAAGTTTTATTGGTAATGATTCGAGCGATACGATTTCATCACGGACCGTATTGGTCAACGTCACTTCTGAGGTTGGAATTAAATAAAGCTTGCTTCCATTATGCGGTAAGGAAAATAGATCTTCTTCAAATTTAGGTAGTTGTCCTGTACCTGTTAGCGTTTCTGCATTCACCAAATAAGGTGTGTAGCACTCAGTATAGCCATGTTGCTCAGTCTGTGTATCCAGCATGAACTGGGCTAAAGCACGATGCATCTTGGCGATTTGGCCGCGCATCAGTGTAAAGCGTGCGCCTGACAGCTTTGCACCTGTATCAAAATCCAATCCAAGCGGTGTGCCGACATCGGTATGGTCTTTGATTTCAAAATCAAAAATGCGTGGAGTGCCAACTTTACGCACTTCAACATTATCAGCTTCAGATTTACCAATAGGTACAGTCTCATGAGGCAGATTCGGAACATTTAACAAAATATCTTGTAGCTTTACCTGCAACTCTACCAACAACGCCTCATCAGCTTTCAATTGGTCACCCAAGCCTGCCACTTCAGTTAATATTGCACTGACATACTCACCTTTAGATTTGGCAATGCCAATCTGCTTAGAAGTGTTGTTTCGCTTTGCTTGCAAGTCTTGTGTGCGGGTTTGTACAGCTTTACGTTCCTGTTCTAAAGCAACGAAAGTTGCGGCATCAAACTCAAAACCGCGTTTTTTTAACAGGCTTACTACGTGGTCCAGATCATTTCTTAATGCTTGAATATCTAACATATGCTCTCTATTTTCTTGGCTATTTCTTGGCTTTTTTATCTAATTCTCTAAGGTGTTTCAATTTTTCGCCAATTTTACCTTCTAAGCCGCGAGGTGTGGGCATATAAAATTGCGGTTGTTTGTTTTGTTGTACCAATTCATCAGGAAAATATTCCGCTCCCGCTGCATAAGCTTCTGATTCGTTGTGTGCATAACGGTATTCTTTGCCGTAATCCAATGCTTTCATAAGCTTGGTTGGGGCATTGCGTAAATGCAAAGGTACAGGGCGGGATTTATCTGAGCTTACAAAAGACTTAGCGTCATTATATGCGTTATAAGCTGCATTGCTTTTGGGAGCGACTGCCAAATAAATGACAACGTTTGATAATGCCAACTCACCTTCTGGCGAACCTAAACGCTCATATATCTGGCATGCCTCTAACGCCATGGTCTGCGCACGCGGGTCGGCTAAGCCAATATCCTCAATTGCCATACGGATAATACGTCTGCCTAAGTAAAGCGGATCTGCACCGCCATCTATCATGCGTAAGAACCAATACAATGCTGCATCTGGATTGGAGCCACGCACCGATTTATGCAATGCGGAAATCTGGTCATAGAAGGCTTCACCGCCTTTATCAAAGCGGCGTAATTTACTCGCCATGGTGGTTTGTAAAAAAGCTTCGTCTATCTCAGTAACATTTGCACCTTCAGCCGCATTGAATAAACCTTCAACAAAGTTCAGGAGGCGTCTTGCATCGCCATCAGCATAAGCTAACACCTGCTCAGTCACATCATCAGCCATCTTGACATTAGGCGCTACCAGTTGCTGCGCACGGCTTAATAATAAGGCCAATTCTGGCTCTGTTAATGCGTTAAGCACGAATACCTGTGCACGGCTTAATAACGCACTATTGACCTCGAACGAAGGGTTTTCGGTAGTTGCGCCAATAAATGTAATCAAGCCACTTTCTACAAAAGGGAGGAAAGCGTCCTGCTGACCTTTATTGAAACGATGCACTTCATCTACAAACAGGATTGTTTTACGATCATGCTGTTGTAGCGTAAGCTCTGCCCGCTCAACAGCTTCGCGGATATCTTTAATGCCAGATAAAACCGCTGAAATTGGGATAAATTCGGCGTCAGCGGTATTCGCAATCAAACGCGCCAAAGTAGTTTTACCCACACCCGGCGGCCCCCAGAGGATCATAGAGGGTAACTTGCCAGATTCAAAAGCTAAACGTAGGGGCTTACTTTCGCCCAACAAATGCGACTGCCCTACCACATCGTCAAGTGTTTTAGGACGCAGCCTTTCTGCTAGTGGCGCTTCAGGTGTATTGGTTTCAAATAAGCTAGTCAATTGATAGTTTGTGACAAGTCAGGAACATCAAATGTTTCAGGAGGTAGTCCATCTTGATAGCGCTGCCACATATGCTGGTAGGCGGCCTCAATATGTTTTATCGTTAAGGGGGTATCAAATAAAGGGGTAGTTTTGATTTTTTCTTTTAATTTTTCTTTTAGGTTTTTTAACGCGTCTCTGTTTTCAGCATAAAAAATTGCTTTTTCTACATATTGTTCAAAGTCATAAGTAATCAATTCAGGCATATCTAGCACTTTAAGAAAAGTTGGAGCAACCCTCGCAGTAGGCACCTCACCCATGCAACATAACACTGGCAATCCTTGCCACAATGCGTCTAAAGCCGTGGTATGTGCACCATACCAGAATGTATCAATGAATAAGTCCGCAAGCTGATAACGTAATAAATGTTCTGCATGAGGTAAAGATAAAGCAAAAATAAGCCGATTCTTTTTAACACCTCTTGCGTAAGCTTCTTTTTGTAGATTTTCAATGATAAATGGATTATCCGTCAGCAGCCATAATACTGAATCAGGTACTGCTCGTAAAATATCCATCCATACAGTAAAAATTTCCGGCTCTATTTTGTAACAATTATTCAGGCAACAAAATACGAAACCTTTTTCTGGCAATCCAAAATCCTTGCGGGTCTTGGCTATAGAGCTACGTGATGTTTCAGTATCATAAACATATGAACTATTCGGTAGCTTTGCAACCTTCTCTTGCCAATCATGTTCATGTTCTATTGGGCATATGGCGGAATCCAGAATGACATAATCAATAAAATCCGCACCCATACTTTGTAAATACGCTAAATAAAGCACTTGGATTGGCGCCGGTCTCATGGCCATTACATTGGTGCGCGCTAATGCCGTATATCCATTCAAGTCAACCAGAATGTCAATTTCATCTTCATACATTAATTCTGCTATTTGTCTATCAGACAAGGTGGAAACGTCTCTGAATTGACTACACCCAGCTTCTACACTTAATCGCACATGATCTTTAGGCTCATGATTAAAGGTCGAATATGCATATACCTCAACACGCTCTTTGTCATGCAAGCCGAATATTTGCCGGGACAATAAACCTGTTGGATGATCTCTGAAGTCAGAAGAGAAGTAACCTATTCTGATTAATTCCCGATCTCTTTTTTTATGCTTAAATGGTGGCAATCCTTGTAACCACGTTAGATCCGTTACTAATTCAGCAATATTCTGGCAAAGCTTGAGACGGGAATTCCCATCTATTGCAAGGGATAATGCCTGAAACCCGAACTCAGGATTACTTACCAGCTGCGTAAGGGATCCTGGAGATAATATTGTCTTCTGTAGTTGTTTTACGAACTCTGAGCGATACTTCCAGAAACATTTAGTTTGACCCTGATACATGGCATCAAAATATAATGTTTCAGGATTAAGATTGAATTCTACATTCAGATCAAGTTTAGCTATACCCGGTAAAACATTCTCAAGGACTTTAGGATCAAGCACCTGGGCACTGGCCAAACAATGGCGTGCTTCCGTAAACTGCTTTAAACAACTTAACACCAATCCTTTTTTAAACAATAAATTAGCATGATCAGGCTGAGAGGCTAAACCTACCTCACAATAAGCAAGCGCTTCGTCATAATGGTACATTCCCAGCAATGCATCCACCAAGTTAAATAAGCTACCGATAGATTCAGGATGAATGTGATAAGCATTTCTACAATGGGCAAGCGCTTCAATTTTCCTGCCCAGATTGCTTAACAAAGCCCCCCTATTCATCAAGGCAATGTAGTTTTTGGGGTCTAGGGAAAGTGCAGTATCGTAGTAACTTAAAGCTTCTTTTCCTTTGTACAATTTTTCGGAGATTGCCCCCAGGTTGGCATTTATCAAGGCATCTTGTGGAGCAAGCTCTAATAGCGTTAATAAATGCTCGAAAGCTTCCTCATGTCGTTTTAATTGGTCGAGACAAGATGCGATTGCCTGCTGAACATTGGTATTATGCGGCTCCAGTTCTGATGCAGTCCAGAATACAGCAAGGGCTTGTTCTACTTTTCCTTGCAACTGCAACGCTACCCCAAAATAGAAATTAGGCTCAAACGCATTTTCAGCATCGTTAGATAATAACCATGCACTAAGTTTTTCTGCCTCAGCATACTGGGCAGTTTGCAAGAAGTGCAGTATTCTTGCATTTGTTTCCGCTCTATCTATTTTTGTATTTTCTTTAGTTGCCACAATTATTCAATATTTGATGTTTTCTTGAGAATGTTACTACTAGAATCACAATTAGCATCCACCAATTTGGTTCATATCATTGCGCCTTTTATATATGGAAATGGCGGTGATTGGCATGCAATAGATCTATATATGCAGTATAGCAAAACACATCAAGTGATGTTATGGTCGCCACAGCCTGCTTTAGAATCACTCAAAGCTAAGTACCCCATTCAAGAAATAAAACCTTACAGTGGACAAATGCCAAATGAAGGAATATTGATTATCTCTGGCGCTCGCACTGAAATCGGTCATTGGGTTAAGTACTCCGGCTTAAGCCAAATTATTATGCTGCATAATTTAGTATCCCCTGGGATTTTATACAGAGCACTGAATCGCTTGCAAAAAGACTCAAAAATTAATATTGAAGTAGTGTATGTATCTAAGCTAGTTAAACAATTCGCAGGTTTACCAGGGCGTGTTGTGTATCACGCCCCCCCTCGGGAACGCTTTCAACCACAGACTCGAAATCTTGATACTATCCGTACCTTTACTATAGGCCGCACCAGCACAGATATATTAGCAAAACACCATCATAGCGATATAAAGGTTTATAAAGCTTTAGCAAATGATGGAATTAATATCTGTATCACCGGGGGTACCTGCCTCGCCCCGTGGTTAGATGAGTATCCATCCATTCGCTTATTACCTATAGCTGAGCAAAGCCAATTAGCAGATAGATATAACGAAATAGATTGTTTTTATTATCGCGTACCTAGTACGGTTAAAGATCCGTTTCCAATAGTAGTTATGGAAGCCATGCTATGCGGTTTACCAGTGGTATGCCATCGCGATGTAGGATCTACAGAGGTGATTGAGCATGGAATCAATGGCTTTATTTTTGACACCCCTCAGGAAGCTATAGAAATTATCAGAACACTAAAAAACAATGCCAACCTCCGAAAAGAGGTTGGCATTCGAGCTAGTGCTATTAAATTTGCTAACTAAAAGACTCTGAAATGATCCTCGTGTTGAAAATAAGGTACCACTCCTAAAGTGAGGATGGCTTCGCGGGTGGCGGGTTAGCAACTAGGCCCGCAGTACCGGTAATCACACCTGTACCTCCGAAGCCATTATCTACACCCTTAATCACATATCCGACAGTAGCCTTTTCGGCTTGAGATCCAGAGAAAAAACCAATTGCATTGATAGTACAAGCTGAATAACCTGAACAGACTCCGTAGGAAGATGAGCCTGTTACTCCAAAAACACCGTTAGCTAAGATGCTGCCTGAGAGATTAAAGGAATTCGAAGCGGTGTATGTACTCCCACTCACGGTTTTTTCGGAATCAATACTAATATTACTATATGAACTAATACTATAAGTTCCAAAATTTGCATATATATTTGCAGAACTAACTTTCGATGACCAACCTTCGCCCCCGCCCACATTTTTCTGGGTATTATCTAATTGGTAGTGACCCTCTGCACCTATACCATTGAGATTCGCAATAGTAGCGCCCATCCCCGCACAATCTCCACTTAAACAAGCAATGCCATCATCACCATATTGCTCACTCACTCTGAAAACATCATGGTTCTCATTGTTAGCCTGTTGTTCATCTTTAGTATCATTGGGTTGTGCACCATCAGGGCCTCTAGCGCCCAATGTCATCCCTTCATCGGTATAACCTGGCGCTTTACCAGATTCAACAGTAGCTCCTTGGCCTTCAAAAAGGATGATGTCGCCCTGCTCATTAAACACATAAATAGAACCATGGCCCACATGAGTAGTTAATTTTTCGCGGAATTCAGCTAAGTAGTAAGACCCACGAATGCCAATAGTCGCTACTGGCGTAGCCATACGGTAGTTAGGACGACTTTCACGACCAACTAAACCAGTCAAAGCGCGTAAGCCACCTTCTACTAGTCTGAAGAAGCCACGCTCAGTACCATCCTGTTTACCGTTGTAATTGTATTCTTCTATTTTAAATTGCGTATTCGGTTGGAATGAAATGTAACCACCATCACTGAATTTAACCTGCGCACGTCCCGCACCAGTCAGGATTGTGTCACCTTGGTTGATTTCCATACCTTTGCTCATGACTTTTGAAATGCCATCAGCATTCTGTATGGTTGCCCCCCCTGAGGCAAACTCCACCTTCCCAGCTGCTGCATTCACACCCATCGGGAAAGCTGCTGTAATCATCGCAGCCATCACAGCTTTACGGTTTAAATATATATAGTTTTGATTTTCCATGATAAATCCCTTAAGCAATCATTATTTACGTTAGATAAGCAAGAAACTTACCAAGTAAAATCTTTACGTACATTGACTGATAAAATATAACGGTCGAATTCGAACAAGCTGTTATTAGAATGATTATCGA
>JACDEP010000087.1 GCA_013816325.1 Methylotenera sp. | reverse complement strand
CTATTATGCAATTTTATTTTTTATCATCGCAGTAGTAGCTGGTTTACTCGGGTTTCGCGGGGTGGAATCAGGTGCAACCAAAATTTCCAAGATGTTCTTTTTCATATTTTTAATTTTGGCCATTATTGTAGTTGTAATAACATTGTTAGGCATCAATTTGGCATTGTAATACTGACGGCACGAGATAAGACCCCTGTTCGTCACATTAGTTTAATCCTAAAGTGTAGGCAGATTTTTATTTGTAGGAAAAAAATTAGAGTTAACTCAATCAATAGTGGTCCCATTTACATAAGGAGAAATCATGCTTCACTACACAGTTGTGTTTTTAATTATTGCCATTATTGCTGCGATTTTTGGGTTCAGTGGTATTGCTGCTGGAGCAGCTGGTATCGCTAAAGTCTTATTTGTAGTATTTTTAATCATTACCATTATTTCTTTCTTTCTTGGCCGCAGAGGCTAGTTAGCATTTAATCAAATTAACATAAAGGAACTCATCATGTACGATACAAATAACAACCCTGACCTGAAAAAAAATGAAGTTAAAGAAAACGTTTCCAATTTCGTAGATAATGCAAAACAAAGTGCAGTCGATGTAGCAGATGATGCTAAAGCAGCGGCAGCGCAATTAGGCAATAAAGTAAACGAAAAAACTCTGGAAACTAAAGCTGAGGCATTAAATTTGATCGCTAGCTTAAAATTATTATTGTCCCAGTACACTGATATGGGCCGTGCAAATGAAATAAAAAATCGTATTGTTGACAAAGCTACAGAAATTGGCGGTGTAGTTCAAGATGAAGTGTCTAATGCCTATCAAGTAAGCAAAGACCGTACTGTCCAAACAGTGCAAGAGAAACCGATTACTTCATTAGCAATAGCGCTAGGTGCAGGAATCTTACTAGGTTATATTCTAGGTTCTAAACAGTCATCTAACTCTTAAATTGGTTTATGTCTGTAATAATGAATAATAAAGAGGAATTGTCATGTGGAAAACTGCTCTTAAATTAGCTGTTTTTATATTTCTGCGTTCAAAAATCAATCACGTCAAAGATGATATAGGCAATAGTTTAGGGACAGTAAAGGAAAATATGGCACTACTTGCAGAAAGTCGAGCTTTTATATTCAAACAGAACTTCCACAGAGAGTTAAGCCGCCTCGGTAATAGCCTGCTAGGATTTATGTTTATGTTGCTGGCAGCGTTATGTTCGGGTTTAACAGGACTGATATGGTTATTTGCTATTGCTTGGGGTAGCCCTGACAGGAATATTATCTTATCCATTATTTTGATTGTCCCCTTGACGATAGGTATCGGAATTTATCTATACCTACGCGATTCTTGGAAAAAAGAACCTTTATTCGATAAAACTATGATGCAAATTCATAGTGATTGGCTATTATTTAGGAATGGGTTGCATAACGTTTCAGAAGAAATTGAGGGTTCGGATCGAAAATAATAAAAGAAATACTGGCCATAGCAGTAACGTATTGTTATCCGTTATTATAGTAAGCATTTATTGAAGGACTATTTGGCCTATTTATGAAGAAAATCTTGTTGGTGGACGATCATAATATTGTAAGACAGGGATTAAGAAACCTGATTGCATTAGAATCAGATCTAGAAGTGGCAGGTGAAGCGGCTTCAGGAGTTGAAGCACTTAAATTAGTGCGTAATAATAATTATGATGTGGTAGTGCTAGATATTTCTATGCCCGATAAAAATGGAGTAGATACACTGCATGACCTTAAACATACCGCACCCGATTTGCCGGTATTGATATTAAGTGGGTATGCTGAAGAGCAATATGCCCTTAACCTGATACGAAGTGGCTGCAAAGGGTATTTATCTAAAGACGCTGATTCTGACGAAATTATTAAGGCAATTCGGACTATAGCCAATGGTAAGCGGTATATTTCCGCTGAGCTCGCTGAGTTAATGAGTAACGAATTGAGTCACCCATCCGAAAAGCTATTGCATGAGACATTGTCTGACCGTGAGTTCCAAGTGTTTTTTAAACTGGCGGGTGGTCTAAGCCCTACTGAAATTGCCAATGAGTTAAATATCAGCATTAAGACTGTAAGCACCTATAGAACAAGAATTCTAGAGAAAATGAGTCTTAAAACGAATGCAGATTTAACTTATTATGCTATTAAAAATGAGCTCGTCTCCTAAATTACATGGTCAAAAATAAATATAAATAATCATGTAATCCTTTGTAAGAGAAATCCTCCTATTATTAATAATTTAAATTGCATACAATTGGATAATATTAATTACAGATCACATACGATGCCAGCGTCTCCACATCATCACTCAAGAGGATGTACTCCAATGAAAGTATTGTTGGTGGAAGATTCTGTGTTAATTCGTAACGCCCTTATGGAAATCTTAGTGAGTTCACCAGATCTAACTATTGATGGCATTGCTGCAACCCAGAACAATGCAATTGCATTACTAGACGAAAAACAATTCGATATGCTGTTGGTCGATATCGAGCTTGCTCAAGGCAATGGTTTTGAAGTTATTCGACATACTCAAAGAGAAGGATATCCCTTTTCTCCTCCGGTTTTTGTAATGTTGACGAATCATGCGCATCCGCAATACCGCACACTAGCAAAAAATCTCGGGGTTAAACATTTCTTTGATAAATCAATGGATTTTGACTTAGCTATCGAAACTATTGAGACTGAAGCAGCGAGATTCTCTAATCACACCAGTGACTAGATAATGAAATTAGAAACTTGGGAACTATTTAGCTATATTGTTACAGTCTTTGGTTTACCTTTAGCAATCAGCTCTTTCGTTTGGCAACAGCGCAAAGAGCGAGAAAATGAAGAGGAAGAAGTCTATCAGCTACTTTCCGATGCTTATACCGATTTCCTCAAATTGGTGATGCAAAATCCAGACCTCAAACTCCGCTCGCAAAATACCATCACCAATTTCTCAGAAGAACAAAGCGAACGTATTCAAGTGATGTTCGAAATCCTTATTTCCCTCTTTGAGCGTGCTTATTTATTAGCCTATGAAGAAAATATGTCTGGTAAACAGTTAAGACGCTGGGCATCTTGGGATGACTATATGAGTGAATGGTGCGAACGTGATGATTTCCGGTATATGTTGCCACGATTGTTGCAAGGTGAGGACCCAGACTTTTCTAAGTACATACGAGAACTGGCTGCACAAAAACAGTAATTTTAAGGAGTTATAGAATGTCTAATGTCGGATTTCATGAAGATAGCTCAGACTTAAGCGATCAAACTAAAGATATGCATCGTGCCATTGTTTCGTTGATGGAAGAACTAGAAGCGATTGATTGGTATAACCAGCGTATTGATGCAACTAAAAATGAAGAATTGAAAGCTTTACTCCTTCATAATCGCGATGAAGAAAAAGAGCATGCGGCAATGGTGTTTGAATGGGTGCGTCGCCAAGACCCTACATTTTCCGGTTATATCAAAGAATATCTTTTTACAGATAAGCCATTAGCTAAGCATTCCGATTGAAATTCGAGTGTGACAAAATCTTCCGTATTACGATGGAAATTCGCAGGTCGGCTATTCGTATTTAGCTGGTTTTTTATTGGCGGCATATGCCACTTTGCCATACCAGAACCATTTTTACGCATTATCCCACCGTACATTCCTTATCCCTTAGCTACTGTTTATATTAGTGGAGCATTTGAATTATTAGGTGCAATTGGGCTATGGGTCCCTTCTAAGCGAAGCTTAGCGGGTTATGGCTTAATGCTCCTCACGGCAATTGTAACCCTAGCTAATGTGCAAATGTATCAACATCCGGATATGTTTCCGAGTATCCCCGTTTGGTTACTGATCATCCGCTTCCCTATACAAGCTTTATTGATTTGGCTAATCTGGTGGTGCACACGACCAGATTCAATCAGCAGATATGAAAATAATCATTGAGTAACAGGCATGAGTTTATAACCAGCATCTCTTAACCTTGCAACTATGCCGCCTCTGCCCGCCAAATGTGAAGCGCCTACCGCTACAAATACATTCTTCTTTTTTGCTTCCTCAATAATGCGCTGCGCCATTATGGCGTTACGTCCATCAATTAACTTCTCACGCATCTTGTTCCACAATGCCGCTGGCAACATGCCACCGGTAATTTTTTCATCCAATGCTGCCACCTTCTTAGCATCACCTGCTAAATAAACACTCATTAGTCGTTCAAAGTCTTTTTCTTTTGTCGCAGGGCTGCGCTTTAACACCGCCCGTAACATAGTCACTTGCTCGTCTAGGGTAAAACTATCCATTAAGCCAAAATGTTCTTTTGTATCTTCAATACCAATGACCTCCTTACCTAAATCTTCAGACTTAGTCATCAGTAAGTTATCTTGGGCAAAAGGAGTAAGTGGTTTGGGCGAATCAAACACTACCGCCAATAACCAGGGTTTCATATGCAATGCCGCATCTCGATGCATCACGTGAAACTCGGCAAGGTCATAGACTTTATCTAACTCCTTTTCAGTCAATACATCTTTCAGGTTACCGTCAGGCATCATAAACACGCTCGGATCATTCGGCGCCAGCGTTTCCACCATGAAAGCATCCACTGACTGTAATGCATTATTGATTGCGGGTGAGAAGTTGGTGACGCGGTTATCATCGGTATGCATGGTGCCGAATAGATATATGGATTTACCGGATGGCGCTTCTACTTTCCAAAATAAGCCTTGTTCTGCAAATACATTAGCGCTGAAGATTGCGAGCAAACAAAAAGTGATGGTACTTTTTAGTAACTTATCAGAATCAAATGGCATCATCTTTATCCTCTTAAAAGCACTCACTATAGACAATTTAAAATTTCTACCCGTTAAGGGCATTTACCCCTATCTAATAGCTAGCTATAAATTTGGTGCGATAAGCAAGGCAAGGCGCATAAAAAATTAGAACACCGTATATATGTAAGGGGTAAATCTTTTTAGATGCAACACCGCATAGCAGCGAAATTCTTAGGAATATTTACGTTTGCCTTCTGACACACGTCTCGGCCTGTTAGTTCGCTCTAGCTTTTCACCCCGTATAGTGGTGATGGGTTTCGATGACAGGGGCTGCCAAGCGGGGATAAGATGATGTTTACCATTGCCTATCAAATCGACACGGCCCATATTTTTAAGTGCTTCACGTAACATGGGCCAGTTATTAGGGTCGTGATAGCGAATAAAAGCCTTATGCAGCTTGCGCACGTTGCCGGCTTTAGGGATAGGTACTTCGTCAGAATCAGCGGTGACTTTACGTAATGGATTCTTGCCCGAATGATACATAGCCGTTGCCATGGCCATTGGTGTAGGGGTAAAGGTTTGCACTTGGTCTAGCTTGAAGTCATATTTTTTTAGCCACAATGCCAGATTCAGCATGTCTTCATCCGTAGTACCGGGGTGAGCGGCAATGAAGTATGGAATCAGGTACTGCTTCTTACCAGCTTCGGCACTGAATTTCTCGAACATGGCTTTAAATTCATCATAAGCGCCCATGCCAGGCTTCATCATTTTGCTGAGCACGTTTTCCTCACTATGCTCAGGCGCTATCTTTAGGTAACCGCCTACATGGTGCTGTACTAGCTCTTTCACGTATTCGGGGGATTTTACGGCTAAGTCGTATCGCAAGCCCGAGCTCACCAAGATCTTCTTCACGCCTTTAATGGCACGTGCTTTGCGGTAGAGCTGGATGAGTGCGCTATGGTCCGTATTCAAATTTTCGCAAATACCCGGATATACACAGCTTAACTTACGACAGGATTGCTCGATTTTCTCGCTCTTACAGGCAATACGGTACATATTGGCAGTTGGGCCGCCAAGGTCAGAAATCACGCCAGTGAAGCCTTCTACTTTATCGCGAATTTCTTCAACTTCTTTCAGGATAGATTCTTCAGAACGGCTTTGGATAATACGCCCTTCATGCTCAGTAATACTGCAGAACGTACAACCGCCAAAGCAACCACGCATAATATTGACGCTAAAGCGAATCATTTCCCATGCGGGAATTTTTGCACTTTTGTATATTGGATGCGGCTTACGTGCATACGGCATGTCGTACACGTAATCCATCTCTTTAGTGGTAAGCGGGATTGGTGGCGGGTTTAGCCACACTTCCCTATCGCCATGTCTCTGTACGAGCGCCCGGGCGTTGCCAGGATTGGCTTCCAAGTGCAACACGCGAGAAGCATGCGCATATAACACCGGGTCTTGCGCTACTGCTTCGTAATCAGGTAGGCGTACTACTTGTTTAGTTCTATCCGCTTTTGGCGCTTTTAATCGAGTATTCACCACGATTTCAATGGCTTTGGTACCTGCAGGTAAATCCGCTTTAGGCTGACTTTCAGCAGTTGCACAGCTAGCATCAGCTTTGCCCCCTGTTTTTGAAAGTGGGCCCATTTCGTATGGGTCTATGGGTTTGTCAATGTTGCCTGGACGGTCTAGCTTGGTACTTTCAATCTCATCCCAACCTTCTGGAATGCGCTTGCGCAAGAATGCTGTACCGCGAATATCCTGTATCTCAGTAACTTTTTCACCTTTAGCGAGGCGATGCGTCAATTCGACCAACGCACGTTCGGCGTTGCCATACAGCAAAATGTCGGCCTTGGAATCGACCAAGATACTGCGGCGTACCTTATCGCTCCAGTAATCGTAATGCGCAATACGGCGTAAGCTGGCTTCAATGCTACCAACCACTAGAGGTACATCCGGAAACGCTTCGCGACAACGCTGTGAGTAAACCAGCACGGCCCTATCAGGCCGCTTATTTGGCGCGGCATCCGGCGTATAAGCATCATCAGAGCGAATTTTGCGATCGGCAGTATAACGGTTCACCATGCTATCCATATTACCGGCCGTCACACCGAAATACAGGTTAGGCTTACCTAATGTCTTGAAAGCATTAGCGTTCTGCCAATCTGGCTGAGCGATAATGCCCACACGGAACCCCTGACCTTCCAGCAATCGGCCGACTAATGCCATACCAAAGCTTGGATGGTCAATATAAGCGTCACCAGTCACTAGAATAATATCGCAGCTATCCCAGCCTAGTGCGTCCATTTCAGCACGTGTCATAGGCAGGATTGGCGCAGGCCCAAACCGTTTCGCCCAATAAGGACGGTAGGTCTGAAGCGGCTTGGCCAGCATTGTTGAGTATTGTTCCAAAGATTACCTGTTTAGCTTGATCTGTTTTAGCTTAGTAGCCCGGCAAAATGATATACCGGTGAAGCCGCGCATTTTACGCGCTAATGATATGATTAAAAAGCTTTTTTTTGTAAAAATATCGTTACAATAGATCGATACCAAACTGCCTGATAATTAAAGCAAATATCACAAAAATTAGCATGGTAAAAATTATGCAGCTAATGAGCGTTGATATGAATCCAAACTTCGGTAGAAGGTAAGGAAAAAGCAGGAACATCGGTAAAGTCGGCAGCACATACCAAAAAGTGTAATAGGCATGATTAGCAATTTTGCTCGTTGGCTGGTGCTCCACATAAAGCCAGATAAGCGTAAGCACCGTGACCAATGGTAAAGCCGCAACTAAGCTACCAAGCTTATCGCTGCGTTTCGCGAACTCGGAAACCAGCACCACTACTCCAGCAGTCACCAGATATTTAATGATCAGATATTGCATTTATCTACCTTTCACCCGATATTGTTGATATTCAACCTAATTATGGACTCATATGAGTATTAATAAATATACAGTATCAGGTATGACTTGCGGAGGTTGTGTGGCCAAGGTGAAGGCAACTTTAGCAGGGTTTGCGGATAATTTAGAGGTGACTTTAGATCCCCCATTGGCAACTCTTACTGGCTCAAATGCAAACATTGATACATTGAACAAAGCTTTGACTGGCATTGGTCATTATCAATTAAGCATCATCGAAAATTCAAATCTAGAAGTAAATGACAAGCCAGCTAAAAATGATGAACCGGCTAAAGATTGGCTCGCAACTTATTATCCCTTGTTACTGATTTTTACTTTCATTACTTTTGTCACGTTAGCTATACAGCTCGGATCCAATGATGAACTTCCATTTAATATTCGCCATTGGATGATGCATTTTATGGCTGGCTTTTTCTTGGTCTTTTCATTTTTTAAATTGTTGGATGTGCGCAGTTTTGCTGCTAGTTACGCCATGTATGACCTGCTTGCCATGCGCTTTAAACCTTATGGATTTATTTACCCATTCCTTGAGCTTGGTTTAGGCTTCGCATACCTATTAGCTTGGCAGCCCGCATTTACCAATTGGTTGACGTTCATTGTCATGACGTTCTCAAGTTTGGGAGTGATCCGAAGTGTACTTAACAAGCAAAAAATACGCTGCGCCTGCTTAGGCACAGTATTCAACCTGCCTATGAGTACAGTTACCATCATCGAAGATTTGCTGATGGCAGGCATGGCTTTATGGATGCTGGTTCTGTGATATTCAATTATGTGTAGCGATAAACCCTTGATCATGCAGATTGGCTAATATTTGTGGCAAATCCTTGAGTACCGGGTTCAGTGTCACTAAATCTTTGACAGATTTATTTCTATCAACCACGATGAGATATGGGCGTAGCCTCAATGCCAATCCTTCTGTGCGAGAAGCGATTTCGCCTATGCCTTTTGGTGTTTTTTTATAGATTAATTTCATGCTTACTCTCCCTAAAAAATCGATACTTGATTTATAGCGGTGGAATGTGACAAAGTGATGATTGAATATCGTATAAGTTAAATCAGACGAAAAAATGACTAAGGGCTATTACGAATTACCCACTGGTCGCGTTACAGCGATTGATACTGACTGCGCTTTCCCGCCGCTGTCAAACGCTTTAACGGAACCTAACGGTTTAATCGCTATCGGCGGTGATCTATCTGTTGTGCGATTGGTCGATGCATACCGACAAGGAATTTTTCCCTGGTTCAGCGATAATGACCCTATCCTGTGGTGGAGTCCTGATCCGCGAATGGTTTTATTTCTTGATGAACTAAAGATATCGCACTCTCTGACAAAAACTATAAAAAATAACGTATTTGACATACGCTTTAATACAGCTTTCCGCGAAGTTATAACTGCCTGCAGTA